>JAHDPS010000278.1 GCA_018434225.1 Bacillota bacterium | reverse complement strand
TGCCGCCGCCCTGTGCGCCTGCGACCCCGCGGGCCGGGTTCCTATCTCCACCGAGAGCCGGTTCAGGCAGTATTCAACATACCCTTCCTGACCGAAACCAACCATGATAAAACCCTCCTTCTCGCTGATGCGCACTTCAGCGATGCGCAGTCCAATAGTACATCAAACCTGAACCCTGGTGCGCTAATGGAGGGTTTACTCTTGGGTGAGGGTGTTGAGCAGAGCCAAACGGTCAATTATCTCGCCGGCAGACTCTTCGATGCTCCTGACCTTGGTGAGCCACTGGTTGGTGTTGAACACAATGTCTTCTTCACCCGGGGGCAACTCATCTAGGATACCGGTCAGGTCATTTCTTGCGCCCCGGTCATACCGGCTGAACATGTGATGAATGGACATCAGGCTGAACCTGGCTTTCCGCAGAGCCCGGATCACGCACAGCCTTTGAATCACGGCCTCGCTGCATACTCGGTATCCGTTTTTCGGATCCCGTGGGACTTTGACCAGGTTATTTCTTTCCCAGCTCCGGATCATGTCCCGGGTTATGTCCAGCCGTTCGGCTATCTCATTGGTTTTCCAGTACGGCCCGGCTAAACCGGTAGAATCATCGCTGATTGCCGCCCAAGCCTCCAAGTACGCAGCGGCGATCTCGGCCTTCTTCCGTTCTTCTTGTACCAGAGCCAGATGCTCCCGCGCCAGCCGCATCGCTTCTTCCTCGCGCCCCGCGGCTGAAAGCCGCAGAAGCGAAACGGCCTTTTCACGGATTACCCCCCCGAGCCAGGTGCTTTTCAAGGCTGTTCTCACCAGGCATACATGGCCGAGATGAATCTCGCTGAACAACCGGTAGCCGTTGCCTGCCCTGGGCACCGATGGAATAAAGCCAATCTCCTCATAGAGCCTGACCGTATTTGGATGGATTCCACACTTGGCCGCAATCTGAGAGGTCCTGTATGTCCCCATCACAACCACCTCGGGGTTCGGTCTCGCCTCGAAGATCTCATTGGGCACAGGAGGAGATAAATCCTTTCTGGAGAGCCAGCAGAGGTTTCCTCAATCTCGATCTTTCGAGTGTTCCGAAGGGGCTCGTGACGTGGGTGTCGCTTTCTCCGGGTTG
>JAHDPS010000366.1 GCA_018434225.1 Bacillota bacterium | reverse complement strand
CCAGGCAAGCGCCTTAATGATAACCCGCAAGGCCGTCATGAGAATCAACACCAACGCCCAGAGGACGACGGCCATCACAAGGCCAAAGGCCGCGACCGCAATGGCTCCGGCCAGGCACCGAGACCCACTGGGACTGGCGTGGCAGACCGCCTGAAATAACACAACATATACCGCCCAAGGAAAAAGAAGACTGAGCGTCCCCGCCATACATCCCCACGCGCACTGTGCTCTCACCGCTTGGCCTTTGCCTACTGAGGCGAGTTGCTCCCCGAGACTCTCCGCCAAATCGGATGCTTCACAGGTCGCCAACATGCCAACGGTCACGACGACATGCCTCGTGAAGGCATACGTCCTGCGAGCCGGATCATCAAGTATCCTCCATTGCAGGTAACGGGGTATCTTGACCCCCTTATCCTGTAGTAGGCTCACCGCGTCTTCGAGGTGCCCTACCTCCTGGCCCGATGGCCGCCTTGCGTCAAGCAACCACAGCCACGCCGCTTCCCCCGGAGGGGTCAACGCAAACGCCCCGAAAAGGCATGCCGCTATACCCGCCAGCAGCAAATCCCCGCATATGAAGTAGAGAACCCCCAGCGAAACCAGCCCGCTGAGGATCCATAACGCCGTGTCTTTCTGGTGTTCCGTGCCGCACATGTTGGCAATTCAACCCCCTTCCCTTTCAATGTCGTCTCGTCTCGTCGCAGATCCCATCCCGGCGCATAGCGCCGTCCTTCTCACGCCCCATACCTTCTTTCGCGCACCACATCTATCTCTACAAATCCCGAAGGTCTATTCCGCTCCCGTCGAGGCCGCGGCTTCCCCCGGATCGAACTGGGGGACGACAAGCCGGTCGTTTTGGACCCGCAACAATGCTCTCCCTTCCGGGGCAACCGAAAGGGCCCACCAGATATGCTCGCGCCATCCGAGACTCGTCGCCTTGGCCTTCGCATCCTTGAAATCCCTTACAAGGAAAAGCAGTCTGTCCGTGCGGTAGATGCCCTTTGCACTGCTGGGATCCCACTCCCGCGCGGCGTTGACCAGAGCCATGTCCCATGTGCGAAGGTCACCCGCCATCCATACACCCATCCCTTCATGGCGGATCCGAGCCATAGGCCCGTTTTCCCCTGCTGAAGGAACCGAGTACCGAATCCTCCCGGGGGAGTGGGAGTATAGGGCCGTGGCCATCTCGACTCGCCAGTTCTTGGGGTCCACGAGGTTGTCCACCAGAACGCGGAAGTCGTCAGCCTTCTCGAAGGAGACAACGTGCAAGTGCCGTACAATGGGGCGCTTGCCGGAACTCAGGTACCGGCGGCGTTCGTCCGTCACAGCGTTGGCATCGGCACACACTACTATGTGACCACAAACCCCAGGCGCCCAGGTGCACTTCCGAATCGTACTCCAAACCAATTGGCCATTATTGGGGGTCTTGACGTGAACGGTGTACACGCCCAGGGGGGAGTCGATTGCCCAGTCAAGTGCGGTCATTGCCGATTGCAATCCCAGCATCAGCAGCGCCCTATTCCGATCTACCAAGATTTCGCGGGGGAGACCCGCTTCCACGAATTGTTCCGCGATCCGCTTGCTGTACAGAATCCGTTCGGCCCGGGGCGCGTCCCGATACCTGTGCCCCGAATCTGCGTTCATTACTCCGATGAGTCTCAACCCCTTTCGCCCCAAAACCAGGTAGTGCCCAGGTGCTCCACGCCCGTCACGCGCTTTCATCCTTCGAGATATCACGCACCCGCTACGCTTGAGCCGCGCTATCGCTCGTTCAACTTTCCACTTCCCAAAGCCCTCAAACGCTTTGCAGAGCGCCGCCCTCGGAATCACCTGTGTTTCGTACACTTTCCGGCACAGCACGATATCGAGCGATTCGATTTGCGTCCCCGCCCTTTGTTCCGCCGGCACCATGCGTCACCCCTGTCCCCGTTCCCCTATGAGTCGCAGTCTCGCTTTTCCGTCGCCTCCCCAGCCTGTTTTATGGCCCGTAGTCCGTCCGGCAGAAAGGGGTCAGACTCTGCTGCTCAGGGGATACCCCCCTCTACTACTGCATTCCCTAGTTGCTCGTCTATGTTCCGACAGCCCCATCGCGTCCTTCTTCCCGTATCCCCCTCTTCCACCTGGCTCTCGGAGGGGGGAATGAATACTCCGCTTGCCTTAGAACCCCAAGGTGTTCCGGCCTTGTCGGTCTTGCAGCGAATTCCGACCGCGCGCTTTTTTGGCTTTAGCCCTGGTATTGGGATCTGCGCTTCTCCCCGCTACAGAGGCTGTTTCACTGCAACTAATGGATTATACGTTTCCGCATAGCCACTTTCTTCCACGCCTGCTTTCCGCTCACATTTCACGGCCTCTAGCGCTGCATACCCCCCAGGGGTAGTG
>JAHDPS010000380.1 GCA_018434225.1 Bacillota bacterium | reverse complement strand
GTCGTGAATCCTTATAATCTTCACACGAGAAGCCGCGCCCTTCATGATCTCCAATTGAGATCTCCTCACGCCGAGCGCGGCGGACAGGACTTCCACCAGTCTCCTGTTAGCCTTGCCTTCAACGGGGGGTGCGGCGATCCGCACCCTGATGGTGCCGTCAATCAGCGAGACGCTATCCCGCGACGCGCCGGGCTGAACCCTGACGGCCATTTCGACGGCCCCTCCGGCATCCCTCACAACGGAATCGGTCACGGTGTCACCTAATCGCCCGCTCGTTCGTCTTCCATCTCCGGACCCTCGTCCCCTATCTCTCTCTGGAGCATTTCGAGGTACGACTGGAGCAATGCCTTCATCCTGGCCTTGAATACTCCCATCTCGTGCTTGACATCGTGGAGTTCCTGTCCCAAAACGCGCACCTTGGCGCGGGATTCTTCAATAATCTTATTACCCTGGGCGGTCGCCTCTCTGATCAGGACCTCCGATTCCTTGCGCGCGGCGGCCTTCACTTCCTCGGCGGCCTTCTGGGCGACCACGAGCGTGTTGTTGAGCGTCTCCTCGAGCAACCGGAAATGCGCCATCTTCTCCTCGAGGTCTTCCATCTTCTGCTTCATCTCCGAGTTCTCCTTGAGGAGAGCCTCGAAGTCGCGCACGACTTCGTCCAGGAATTCGTCAACCTCGGTTTCGCTGTAACCCCGAAAACCTCTCTTGAATTCCTTATTATGAATATCGAGGGGTGAAAGCATACCGCGGCCACCTCCAATTTGCCTGCATCGGGCAGTCTTCGACGGAGCTTTTCTATATCCTTCCTCGTCTGCCGGTCGTCTACCCGGCCGGTCGCGGGCCGAAGATGGCGGTGCCCAACCTCACCATGTTAGCCCCCTCTTCGATGGCGACCTCGAAATCGTTGGTCATGCCCATCGACAGATAGTTCATCTCGATCCGCGGCATGCGGGCGGTGGCGGCCTCGTCGAAAAGGCTTTTCAACATACGGAAGTGAGGCCGAGCCGCCTCGGGATCATTCGCGAAGGGCGCGATGGTCATCAATCCTTCCACGCCGACGTTGCCCAGTTCCGAAACATGTTTGAGAAATCCCGGCAACTCCCCGGGGGGGAGCCCGAACTTGGATTCTTCGCCCGAGACGTTGACCTGGACGAGCGTCCTGGCGCATCTTCCCGAAAGAGCCGCAACCCTGTTCAATTCGCACGCCAGGGGCCAAGTATCCAACGAATGTATTATATCAAACATCCGCAGGGCGATCTTGGCCTTATTGGATTGCAGGTGACCGATCATATGCCACCTGACGCCGCCTATCTCGCCGAATTTCCCCCGGGCCTCCTGGACGCGATTCTCTCCGATATCGGTGACGCCAAGGCGAACGGCCTCCTTGATATCCCCTGCGGGTACCGTCTTGGTCACGGCGATGAGGGTGATTCCCCTCGGGTCCCTTCCCGATCTTCTCGCCGCGCGCTCGATTCGATCCATCACCGAAGCCAGATTCGTTTTCATGCCTGCGAAGCAGGTTACTTCACCCGCCGCCCTTCCTTCACCAACCATGGATTAGTGACTACCTCCGTTCCAGGAAAGATGCCATCGATCACTACTTTGTCCCCATCCTGGTCCTTCAATTGGACGGGCTTGAATTGCGCCATCGTCTTGTACACGACGAATACACCTGTCTTGCCTCCACGAGTCGTCAGGGCGGCCTTCGGAGCTATGATGCCCTGCGTGGACTTTGTCACAATCGTCGCCCTGGTCTTCCTCAGCGCCAGCAGGTCGTCGGGGAGTGATTCCGCCTGGAGCACCATGAGCGCGTGCCCGCCGGGGGGCCCCGTGTCGAGCCTCGCGATGCGCACATTGTACGACTTGTCCCCGGTCTCGGCAAGACGGATCCTGATGCCTGAACCCCCGAGTTCGGGCGCCTTGTTAGACGGGAATGCAGCCGCGATATACCATTCATCCGCCTGAATTATCCTGAAGATGGGGTCCCCCGCCTTCGCCTCCGAGCCGTTTTCGACGGCCATCGGCGACGGCTTGGCCATGAAAACTGACCTGGCGGAAACATCGTTAAGCCTTGAAGTGGAGAACTCCTTCTCGCATCCTCCGAACTTGAAGCTGACGATGCCCGGGGACTGAGATTCGATGACCGTAACAGCCCTTCCGAGCAGCGCTTCAACGCCATCCCGTTCGGCCTGGAGGTCCTTCCTCACCCCGTCCAACGACTCGATCTCGGCCAGCGCCGCCGCCCTCTTCTGGAGAGTCGCCGACAGGTCCGATTCCGCCGAGGCGAGCGCCGAGGCGTCCTGGAGCGAATACGCGTTCTGCACAGTGCGCGCCAGGCCTGTCACGGATGAATCACAATTGGCGACCTGCCTGCGAAGGGATTCGTACCTCGTCATGTTCTCTCTCTCGAAAGCCGCCACCTTCGAGTCTATCTCCGCCAGGCGGTCCTCCGCGGCCTTCCTCGCGTGCGGATTCGACACCTCCACCACCGGCTGACCGGTCCGGACCCTCTCGCCCTCCTGCGCCAGGATGTGTATCTTCCCGGATATCCCCGCGACGTAAACTGATTCCTTCCTGACGACTACCGCCTCAGATTCGAAGCACTTCTCCATGGAACCGCTGTCCACCACCTGGGTGCGGACCAAAAACGGCAGTATCGTCCCGCGCGCCCATGTGATGCTAGCCAGCAATACGATTACCCCGGCCGCCAGGAACAGCATTATGGGTACCGGCTCCCTACGGGCTTTCCGGCGGACCCTCTTAACGGGAACCTTTTTCCTCAAAAACCCTCACCCTCGGGCATATCGTGCTTCCCCTGTTCACCCTCCAGGCAGAATACTCCAGCCATTCTTCCACTGTGCGGCCCATCCCGCCTGTAGGAAAAGAACATGTCGCGCCGGCAGGAAGTGCATATCCGCCAGCAAGAGATGTTTCCCGGCTCCATCCCGGCGTCGACGAGGAGGCGCCTGTTGGCCCCCCACATATCGAACTTCCACGCCGGCTCCGGGCCTCCCCCTTTCGCCTCGATCAGTACGGAATCCGCCCAAGGGAGCCCCTTCGCGGCCGCCCGCCGCACTTCTTCGCCTACCACGTAGCAGCACGGGCCTATTGACGGCCCGATGACCGCCAACAGATCGCGCGGATTGGAGCCGAATTCTGATTCCATCATGTCGACGACCCGCGACACTATGCCCTTGACCGTTCCCCTCCACCCTGCGTGCGCTATACCTCCCGAGCGCGTCACGGGGTCCAGGAAGAAAACCGGGGTGCAATCGGCGAAATAGGCCACCAGGGGGACGCGTGGGACGCGCGTTACCAGGGCATCGGCACCCTGGGCCGTCCCCAGCGGCTCCCGCTCCGTCACCACGGCGACCACGTCTGAGTGAACCTGCTCCGTCCTTACGTGGCGCGATGAGTCAAGTCCAGTCGCCTCCCAGAATAATCGCGTGTTCCGGGCGACTCGGCCTGGTTCATCCCCCGACTTCAGCCCAAGATTCAACGACTCGTACGCCCCGCGACTGACACCGCCCAACCTGGTGCTGAACGCGGCGTATGCGCTTTTACAGGCGAATTCCTCAACCGCAATGATTGTATCCGTCCCACGCACATCGTTCACCTTCTTGATAGACTTCGCAGCGCGGCAGCCATTCCCTGCAACCGCCGGACGTTCGGGCGGCCCTCCGGTGGGAATTTCCAGTCGCGAATTTGACGAATGCACCGATTGGGACGTTATTGAGATCGGGGCGTGATGGATCGAGCGGGCGACGCGCGCTGTGGATTGGGCTCCGGAGCCCCTCGCGCCAATGTAGTGGGGGTCCTGGAAGAGGTGCCGATCATGCTGACCCGCGTGCTACCTGCTTCTAGCCCTGAGCTCGAGCGTGCTGGCCAGTTCTACCAGTATCACGTCCGGCCCGATTTTTTTAATCCTATCCCATGGAATCACGTAATCGTCCCCCCTGCCGAGTACCCCCAGCAACCTGGCGGCCCCCGGGACGACGACAGCTGTTATCCTACCGGATTCCATGTCGATCTCTATATCGGAAACGGTACCCAGCCTTCTCCCGTCGAGAATGTTCACTACATCACGCGTACCCAAATCGGAAGTGCGCATCAATGATACACCCCCGCTTCCTGCCTAATTATATGCAGGCGCGAGGGTGGGAACGACCCGCGATCGCCGCGGGGCATACTGCTACAGGGTACACTACTATAGAATCTACTGCTAGGAGTCTACTTCCGAGCGGGTTTACTGCTGCGAGGTTTGACCGTGCAGGGCCAGGCGGACATCAAGAGCCCGGTTCCTGGCCCACTCAACTACAAACGACTTGAGCGGGGGTTTCTGTTGTGGCGCGCTCGCGGCCTGCCCGGCTCCGTCCCGCCCCGTTCCATCCAGAAAGCAGAGTGGAGGGAACATTACGCACCACCAATTCCGGCCCTCGCCTTCTCCGAGAACGACGCGAAGCGCCCGATATTCCCCGGCGGGCAGTGCAACCTGTCCGTACACCCTCGGGGGAAACGGGAATCTTCCCACTACCGCGCCGGCCCCGTAAGCCTTGCCTG
Organism: Bacillota bacterium; assembly: GCA_018434225.1. GTDB lineage: Bacteria > Bacillota > Sulfobacillia > JABLXB01 > JABLXB01 > SM1-B181. The sequence goes on along the minus strand of JAHDPS010000380.1, from coordinate 2,612 downwards.
CGCGACGGACGGTGTCCGCCGCCTCATCTTCGATCAGGTGAAGGTTCTCCCTGACCAACCGCTCCGCCTCGTCGACATCTGCGGCGCTCTTGAAGACCGGGGAGAATACCTCGATGATCCTATCCCTCACGGCGAGTTTGATCCTCTGATCCTCGTCGGAGTCGCTGTTCGCTATTATATGGAGCCTCACCAGGTTGGCGGTGGAATAGGCTGGACGCGCATCATCCGCCCGCGCGCGAACCGCGGCGAGCCCCGCGGCCACCGACGCCGCCGCAACCAACAAGAATATCGTTGCTCCCTTGCGAAAACCCGTCAAACGTAACGCCCTCCTACATGTGTTTCTTCATCCTGCTGAGCGCGGCCTTCTCAAGCCTTGAGACCTGCGCCTGGGATATCCCTATTTCCTCCGCCACTTCCATCTGGGTCTTGCCCTCGTAGAACCTAAGCGTGAGGATAAGCCTTTCGCGTTCAGTCAGTTTCGACATTGCCTCCCTTATCGATATCCCCTCCAGCCAGTTGCTATCCAGATTCTTGTCGTCGCTGATCTGGTCCATCACGTATATTGGATCTCCGCCGTCATGGTAGATGGGCTCGAACAGGGATATGGGTTCCTGTATCGCGTCGAGCGCGTACACGACCTCCTCGCACGGGAGTTTCAGTTCCTCCGCTATTTCGTTGATGGACGGCTCGCGTGAGAACCTGTTGACCAGGGTGTCCCTCACCTGAAGCGCCTTGTACGCCACGTCCCTCAAGGACCTGCTGACCCGTATGGGGTTATTGTCCCTCAAATACCTTCTGATCTCACCGATTATCATCGGCACGGCGTAAGTCGAAAACCTCACATTCTGTCCCAGGTCGAAGTTGTCTATAGCCTTCATCAGCCCCACGCATCCCACCTGGAACAGGTCGTCCACGTACTCTCCGCGGTTGGAAAACCGCTGGATGACGCTGAGCACCAGCCTGAGGTTGCCGCTGATAAGGTCCTCGCGGGATTTCCTGTCGCCCATCTTGACCTTAGCGAAAAGCTCCCTCATTTTCGCGTTGGTCAGCACGGGGAGTTTGGATGTATTAACGCCGCATATTTCCACCTTGTTGGCAAGCACTGAAACCCCTCCAAGCGCGGCTGTCTGCCATAATTATGTCCGCGCATAGAGGGGTTTATGCAGTGGCGGCTGGAAATTTAGTTAAATTTTACCATTATCCTATGTCCCATGCATCCTCCAGCCAAATTACCGTCGAGCTCCCCTATTCGAGCCTCTTGATCTCCTTGTTCAGTCGCTTGATTATCCTCTTCTCCAGCCGCGATATGTACGACTGGGATATCCCCAGGAGGTCGGCCACGTCCTTCTGCGTGCGCTCGAGGCCGTCCCTCAATCCGAATCGGAGTTCGACTATCGCCCGTTCTCTTCCGGACAGTTTTGTCAAGGCCTTTCTCAGGAGGGTCCTGTTGACCTCCTCCTCCAGGTCCCTGTATATGATGTCCTCGTCTGTCCCCATTACGTCCGACAACAGCAGTTCGTTCCCATCCCAATCGACGTTCAGCGGCTCGTCGAACGATATCTCGTACCGGATCTTGCTGGTCCTCCTGAGATACATGAGGATCTCGTTCTCGATGCACTTGGAGGCGTAGGTGGCCAGCTTAATCCTTTTCTCCGGGTCGAAAGTGCTCACGGCCTTGATCAAGCCGATCGTCCCAATGGATACCAGATCCTCGATCATGATGCCGGTGTTCTCAAACTTACGGGCTATGTACACCACGAGGCGGAGGTTGCGCTCGATCAACACGGACTTGACGTCGCGGTCGCCCCGGCGCAGGCGCCCGATGAGGAACGCCTCTTCGTCCAGACTGAGCGGGGGCGGCAACGCCTCGCTGGAACCTATGTACTGGATGTATGGGGCAAGCGGCAGCCCCGATACCCGGATGGCCTTGATGAGAGCCAGCCGGCAAAGTAGCCGTGCCCTGGCTACGACCTTCAGCAATGTCACCACCTCACACGGATTCTAAGATCCCGTCCACGATTAAGGGGCCCAGAAGCGCCTGGTAGGAGCCCTCGGGCGAAAGGGGGCCGTTACACACGGCGACCACTGTCCCGTTCCTGGCGTACCGACGCCCATCGCACTCGACCACAAGGGAATCCGGCCGGAAACCGACCATCAATCCGTTCGATTGGCCCAGGGTGGTGAACGGCAACACCCTGATTCGCGCGGCGAACGAAGAGCCGGGGGTCTCGGCCACCGCGACCAGGTTCCCGGCGGCCACCGCCCCTCTGACCTCCGCGGGAATGATCCCGGATACGGCGGCGTACTCGGCCACGAGCACGGGTTCTCCCGTCACAGGGTCTTCCAACCTGTTCCCCGTATCGACAAATGCCGTGAACCCCGTCGTAACCCCGTCGAGGCCCACCTCCACATTCATCAAGGCCGGACCCAGGCATCTGCGCCTTCTCAGCAGGCCTCCCACCATCGTCACGCCCGCCGTCGCCAGGAGCACCGCCAGGGCCAGTGCCCACCATTTGAGCGGATAGACCCACCCCCCGGCCCCCCACGACGCCGCCCACACAGCCATTGTGGCCCCCGCGGCCATGAAAGACATGCTCAGGAAATACCCCGTC
>JAHDPS010000354.1 GCA_018434225.1 Bacillota bacterium | reverse complement strand
TTGACATGGCGAGGCGTCTGGGCAGGGAAGAAGGCATCCTGGCTGGGATTTCATCTGGGGCCGCGTGTTGGGCGGCTAGGGAGGCCGCGTTGCGTCCGGAGAATCGGGGCAAGATGATTGTGGTGATCTTTCCCGACACGGGGGAACGCTATCTGTCTACGTCTGTGTTTCGCCAGGACTGATTGACACAGGGGCAGGGGTGTCCTATCCTGGTAATGGTGAATTACGCCAAAGGCCCTTTAACTTGAGTCCTGCGAGGCCAGTAAGGGGATATGCAGTGGTAACTTGCCATGCCTCCTTCCGGCCACCGGCCGAGGGAGGCATCTTTTCTGTGCGATGGTTAAGTGTGTCTGGTTTTGTAAAACTGAGGCAATAGAAGGTGTATCGCGGAGAGCAGGACGTCGTTCATTTTGCGGAGGGATGCGATTTGCGTCAGAGACCGGCGGGTACACCCACAGGATCTAACACATTGCGATTTGTACTATTGCGGCTGCTGATCGGCGGGCTGCTGTTGACGTTGGGCCCTGGGTGTGGCGGAGGAAAGACCCCGTCGAGCGCCCCACGTAATACCCCATCGAATACCCCGGCCGACGCCCCGGCCAAATCGGCCCAACCAGCCAAACCTGCGAAGTTGGTCCTCGGCCAGCCCCTTCTAGCCGCCTGCTCTGCGGCTGCAAACGGCAGGGTCTACATATTTGGAGGTATGGACAGCAAGGGCAAGGATGTTGCGGACGTGCTCGAAATCGACCCGTCCGCGGGGACGATAGCGAAGCGGGCGGGCATGCCCACCCCACGGAATAGCGCCCAAGCGGTGGCGGTTGGGGACAAGATAGTCCTCGTTGGCGGCAGAAATGCCGGCGGAATGGTTACTTCTGTAGAAATCTACGACCCTGCGAAGAATGCTTGGGAAAAGGCCGGCAAGATGGACGCTCCTGTGTGGATGCACATGGCTGCGGCAATCGGGTCAAAGGTGTATGTCATGGGCGGCATATCGGCGACCGGTTCGGCGCGGACCTCGACGAGTGCCGTGAAGATACTCGATATGAAGTCCGGGACCTGGAGTAACGGACCGGACCTCCCCGCGGCAAGGCAGGGTGCCTCGGTGGGTGTGGCGGGGAATAAGATCTACTTGTTCGGCGGCAGACTGGGGGGAGCGTCCACTTCGGGCGAGGCCACTGATACGGTGATCGTGTTGGACACAGGCACGGAAAAATGGACGGGCGCGAAGAAGATGCCTGCGACGAGGACCAGCGGGCAATCCGCGGTCATAGGCGGGAAGGCGTACATCGTGGGGGGAGCAGCCAGGGGTCAGGTGACCAAGGCCACAGACGTTTACGATTTTGCAGCGGACTCGTGGTCGGCCGGCCCTTCTCTGAAGACCGCTCGGAGCGGCCACTGCATCGGGTACGCGGGCAATCGGATCTACGTGATCGGCGGGGCCTCGGGCTCCTCGGTCGAGTCAGCGATGAAGGAGATCGAGGTAGTGGAGATCAAATAGACGGAAAGCGGGTAGGGCGGGATCGTGTTGAGGGGCAGAGATATGAGTCGCCCGAAGGTGTTCTGTGGTTCGCGTGAATAGTCCTGCACGCCCGAAGGTGTCGAGGGGACGTTCAGGGGAAGCCCCGCTGTGGATGCCAAGAACAACGAGAAGAGCGTGTTCGACGCCGTGACGGCCGACGGTTCCGGCCTCCTGTGGTCTACGGTTGCCCGGGAACCTTGCACACATCCACCCATTCTCCGCCGCTCGTCTTCTCAAGTTGCTCCGGCGTCATCCGGACCGCCGTATTGGTTCCCCCTGCAGCGGGAAAGACCGCATCAAAGCGCCTGAGAGAGACGTCGAGATAAACCGGGATTACCGCGGCGAGGGCGAACGGGCACACCCCTCCCACCGGGTGACCGGTTAGCCCCACCACCTCGTCCATGGGAAGCATCCTGGGCTTGAAACCAAAACGGCTCTTGAACTTCGTGTTGTTGAGCCTTGCATCGCCTGCGACGACGACCACCATCGCGCCATCGCCGTTGGCGAAGGAGAGGGTCTTGGCGATCCGGCATTCCTCCACCCCAAGGGCCGCCGCCGCAAGCGCGACAGTGGCACTGGATTGCGGCATCTCCATGATGGGTTCCTTGTAGCCCCGCTCCCGTAAGAAGCGCCTGACCGATTCTATGCTCAAGACACTATTCCCCCTACTTATCCAATAGGTGCCGGACTGAAGGTCAGCGGGCTCCGCGATTACGTCCGCGATGTCCACGTTCAAACAAAAGGTCTATCCCTAAGAATATTAAGACAACCCCTACTATCGCATTGAGGATTTGGGTAATCGCCCGCGGCAAAAAACTAGTCACTGTAATCCCCAAAAACGCGACAATCGTTAAGAAAATAACAGTGGCCATGACACAGCCCACACCGAAAAGGAAGAGATGTGTTTTGTCCCATTTGTTTTCTATCATCTGTGTTGAGAACATACTACTCCAAAAAACAATGGTCAAAGGATTTGACGCCGTAAGGAGTAATCCTTGGACAAACAGATTCTGGCTGGATCCAGTGGAAAAGAGCGCGATATTCGGCAGGAGGGACAATTCAAAAACATTCGATATCGTGTTTACTCCAAACAAAATCAGTACAACACAGCCCACCAGCTTTATCATAGTCTTTATCCTTGCCCTGTTGATAACGGCGGCAACTCCAACGCAGGATAAAACGATGTATAGAGCATCGATAAGGGTAATCGCCAATACAAGATGCAAAGCCATAATAAACCCATACGCGCTGGACGCGTTAAACACCATCAAGCACATCGGCCCAATGGCGAACTGCAGTAACATCCCAAATCTGAGGCCCTTCATAATCATAACAATACCTTCCCTGCCAATCCGGGCAATCGACTTCTATATTTATAAGTTAGTATCTTCTATGATAAGTTTCAATCAAAAGCCACATGCCCTTGCGAGGATGCCGCGAAGGGATCCTTACCTAAAGAATGAAAATCTTGCCGCGAGCTATTGACGTGCGAATGATTGTTATATAGGATACTGGCTAAATATGCAAATCCGATGAAGGGCAAAAGTACCTTTTTGGAAGTGAAGAGAGCCGGCGGTTGGTGAGAGCTGGCCTTCCATCAAGGGAAAATTCCAGCCTGGAGGGCAGGCACAGCTGTGCTGGAAGCCTGACGGTAGGGCCCGTTATCACCCTTTAAGCGGTCGCACCGTGGTTGTGTATGCAGTCTTTCGCTTCAAAGCGGATGCGACAAGCGGGGTGGTACCGCGGGAGAAGCCTCTCGTCCCCATTGAGATGGGGAGCGAGGGGCTATTTTACATCCTGAGAGGGGGAGCGTGTTATGGAACGACAGTGTCTCATGATCCCTGGTCCGACGCCTGTGCCGGTTGGAGCGGCGTTGGCTGGGGCGCAGCCGATGATCAATCACAGGGGGCCGGAATTCGGCGCGCTTCTCAGCGAAGTGACCGGGTCCTTAGCGAGGGTGCTGGTGACCCACGGGACGGTGCTCGTGTTCCCGGCTTCCGGGACGGGGGGCATGGAGGCGAGCGCGGTCAATCTCCTGTCGCCCGGAGACAAAGTGCTGGTGGCTGTCGCCGGGGAGTTCGGGTCGAGGTTCGCCGAGATTCTGCGGGTAACCGGGGCTCAGGTATCGACTATCGAGGTGGAATGGGGAACGCGGGTCGATCCGGCGGCGATCCGCGCCGCACTTGAGTCGGATCCCGCGATTCGAGCCGTCGTGGTCACCCATAACGAAACATCCACCGGCGTCACGATGGATCTCGCCTCGATCAGGAGAGCGATCGTGAGGGAGGATGTTCTATTCATAGTCGACGCCATAAGCTCCATGGGAGCGATACAACTCCACCAGGACGAATGGGGGATCGACGCGGTCGTTGGCGGGTCCCAGAAGGGACTCATGACACCGCCGGGTCTCGCCATGATAAGCCTCAGCCCGAAAGCCTGGGACAAGGTGGAGCGGACAACCCGCAGGAGTGTTTACTGGGATTTCATGGCCGCGCGGAAATTCTTCGAACGGCCGACCGCGCAGACGCCGTACACCCCGGCTGTTTCGCTCTTGTACTCACTCAGGGAATCCCTGAGGATGCTGGAATCCGAAGGTCTCGAGAACGTGTACCGGCGTCACCGGATGCTGGCGAGGGCTGTACGCGCCGGTGTGAGAGGAATCGGCCTGGAGCCGCTGGCACCGGATGATTGCGCGTCAAGTACGGTCACCGCTGTGAAGCTCCCGGATGGGGTGGACGCCAAGTCTTTGCTCTCGACGCTCCGGAAGGAGTACGGAGTAGTGATCGCCGGCGGCCAGGGGAGCCTATCGGGACGCATTATCCGCATAGGACACGTCGGGAATGTCAGTTGGCAGGAAGTAGTGGTTTCTCTCAGTGCTATAGAAATGGCCCTGGCGAAGCTGGGGCGATCCGTGGACCGCGGCGCATCGGTGGCGGCGGCCGAAGAAGTATTCATGGCCAGGGGGTGACATGAGTGCGAGTCTTAGTGACGGACGGAATCGCCGAGGAAGGGGTCAACCTACTGAGGCAAGAAGCCGAGGTTGATGTGTGCGGCCCGCAGCGCGAGGAAGAACTGGTCGAAAAGATCGGGCGCTACGATGCTATCCTCGTGCGGAGCTCGACCCTGGTGACCCGGCGGGCTATTGCGGCGGCGCCACGGCTTCGAGTGATCGGACGCGCCGGGGCCGGAGTCGACAATATCGACGTTGAAGCGGCCACGAGGGCGGGGATCATGGTGGTGAACGCGGCGGGCGGCAACTCTGTGGCGGTGGCCGAACACACGATAGGCCTGATGCTGTGCCTCGCCCGGAAGATACCGCAGGCTCACTTGAATGTGACGTCGGGCAAGTGGGATCGCAAGCGGTTCATGGGTACGGAGCTGAGGGGAAAGACACTGGGTATCATAGGGCTCGGACGGGTGGGCTCCGAGGTCGCGAAGCGGGCCCTCGCCTTTGGGATGAAGGTAATGGCGTATGACCCAGTCGTGTCTCCCGATAGAATCGAGGCAATGGGGGTCGTCCCCCGCGAGCTGTCCGAGATTCTTCCGGCGGCAGATTTCGTGAACGTGCACGTTCCTCTGACTCACGAGACCGAGGGGATCATCGGAGAAGACAGCATCGCCCGCATGAAGCGCGGCGCCTGCGTCATAAACTGCGCGCGCGGAGGGGTGGTGGACGAGGAGGCTCTGGCCCGCGCGCTAAAGGAAGGCAGGCTTGCCGGGGCGGCGCTTGACGTGTTGTGCTCGGAACCGCCCCAGTCTGGGCAAGCCCTTCTTGGCCTGGACAACGTGGTGCTAACCCCCCACTTGGGCGCCTCGACCGTGGAGGCTCAGATGAGCGTGGCCGTCGAGACGGCGCGGGCAGTCCTTTCGGTGCTCCGCGGGGAACTGGTTTCCGGGGCCGTCAACGTGCCCGCCCTCGCGGTGGAGGAACAGCAGAGGGTGGTACCACTCCTGCCGCTTGCCGGTGCGCTCGGTTCCTTTGCGGCGCAATGGTCGGAGGGGATGATCTCGGCGATCCAGGTGACGTGGTCTGGCGACTTGCGCCAGTTGGATACCCGTCCGCTCTTAACCGCGGTGTTGAAGGGGCTTCTCCGCCTGCTTCTCCACGAGCACGTCAACGCTGTAAACGCCCCTGTGCTGGCGCGCGAACGCGGAATAAGGATCAGCGAGATGAGGACCGAATCGAGTGAGGGCCGTGAGGCTTACATAGAGGTGAAGACCGTCACCAGTAAAGGCGCGCGAAGTGTGGCGGGCAACCTCTCCTTGGCCGGTGAACCGCGCCTGATACGAATAGACGGTTACCATGTGGACGCGCCGCTGGCGAAGTTCATGCTCGTCTGCCCACACTTGGACCAGCCCGGGATCATCGGTGAGGTCGGCGCCATACTCGGAGGATCTCTCGTGAATATCTCCGGGATGCACGTGGCGAGGTTGGTCATGGGAGGAGAAGCGATAATGGTTATAGGCATGGACTCGCCGGTGCCCGCGGATGCGCTCGCCCGCGTGGCGCGAGTCAAGGGCGTACTCTCGGTGAGAGCGGTTTGCCTGCAATGATAGGGGGGATGGCTCCGTGCCGGAGCTGATGCCGTTACGAGGGATCCATTTCGACCCAGAGCGTGTGGGACGGGACCTGGGCGCGGTCTTGTCCCCTCCATACGACGTCGTAGATGACGATCATGCCATACTGCTCGAGGAGAAGCACCCGTACAATTCCGTGCGCCTTGAACTTTGCGTGCCTCCGGCCGACCCCGCGCCGGCGAGATACGAGAATGCGGCCGCGATGTGGTCATCCTGGAGGAATGAGGGCGTATTGGTGCAGGATCCGGCGCCGTCCCTGTACGTGTACCGCCACTCATTCCAGCACGAGGGCAGGCGTTTCGTGAGAACCGCCATCGTGGGGCGCCTGGGGGGCGGGGTCGCCCCTCACGAGGAGACAATGGCCGCGCCGAAGGAAGACCGGAGGCGCCTGTTGCGCGCTTGCGCGGCGCAGTTCAGTCCCATCCTCGCGTTGTATGAGGACCCCGGCGGGCGAGTGAAGTCGCGCGTTGAGGCCGAATTGAAGGGGCGGACCGCCGCCCTGTCAGCTAGTCTGGGAGACGAGGAGATAAGCCTATGGCGCCTCGACGATGAGCCCACAGTCGCCGGGTTGGCGGCGGACATCGCTCCCTTGCGCGCGGTGATCGCCGACGGCCACCATCGATATCAATCGGTGAGGCAGTATCTCGAGGAGAGATCGGGCAGTGATGATCGGCCGGGCGTCCTCGCCGCGCTCGTCGCGACAAGCGATCCCGGGTTGCTCGTTTTGCCCACGCACCGCTTGATACGCGCTCGCTCCGAGGGAATCGATCTACGGATTATCGACGCCGTCGCCAACTCCCTCGGTGGCAGGGGGGAGATTATCCCCCTTGTCGACCCCAGTCGCCCGGATTTCCCGCGGTCGTTGCCCAAATCCGGTGAATCCGAGACGACCTTCGTTGCAGTGAGCGGAGGCCGCTCGTGGCTCATTCGATGCGAGTGCGGCATCGCGGGAGCGCTGGAAACGATGGACGGAGCCATCGGCATCGCCCTGGAAATAGGCGCTTCATCGGGGCCCAGCGGGATGATCGAGTACGTGCAGGATACAGGATGGGCGATGGAGGAAGTGCTCGACGGAAGGGCCGGCGCGGTCATTCTCGTTCCGCCCGTTTCGCTGGACGAGATCATATCAAAGGCTTGCCAGGGCAAACGATTTCCGCGCAAGACGACGTATTTTTATCCGAAGGCGCCGGCGGGCCTATTGATGTTGGATCTGGAGCCGCCTCGCTGAAGCGAATGCGGAACGAGGCGCCGCGTGGCCTGCTACCTAAGAGAATCGAGATTTAATTTTGCGTCGGGTGAGGAACTGAGCACTCCGTTAAGATTACTGCATGCATAGTCCTCACAATCCGCGCAAGTGCGGAAATGTCTTCCCTTCGCGCATTTCCGGATTTCACACTGATCACAATAGGATATCTTGATACCGTCTGAAAGGCATCCATTACAGTTGATTTGCTCGGGAAGGACCGTGATGTTGAAGGTCCTGGATGACTCTTCAGCGACCTTGGCGCGCAACGCATCGTCATTGTTCTGCGTGGCAAGGAATGCTTCGCATTTCAAGCAATTCAAGCCGCAAAACGCTATCATCATCCTGCCTCCCAGGGCGGTTTCCCCAATTATACCATACTGAATCTAGTGGCGCATTTCGCTCAAATCAGTTCAGGAGCCCGATCAGGTGCCGGTCAGATGTCCTGGCGCCTCGTGGCCCCCGTCCCCTGACGGCCGCCACGCCAATGGTGTGGCGGCTTGTCGAGTTTTCATGATTCGATGGGATCCCTCCCACTGCTCGTCATTACACTCATTACACTATCCCGTGCCCGTACTTAGCCTGTGTGCTGTTTCGCATTATCGAAACCTAGAATGCGTAACGGTGTCCTTGTTGACAGTTGTCGCGGAGAAACGATGGCGGGCTGCCACCAATACCTGGAGGAGAATCATCCCAGATATGGAATATCTCGGCATAATCGGCTTGGCGGCCAGGCGGTTCTCGCAGTGACGCATATGCAGGCCACTTAATCGGGATGGTTCACGGCTAATTCGATGGAACGAATGGAACGGGGGATACTCATGAACGGTCTTATCGATCCACCCAATCAGATCCGTTCAGCAATGGTGACTGCATGCAATGATCCAAGCGGTGTTGGCGCGGATGTAATGGCTAAGGTTGTGGAAGCCGTTTGGATGTGTCCCGATCTCCCTGCGATTTCTCTGGACCCTGGGTTGCGGATTTGCGGAGCTAACAGCGCCGCTGAGAACTTGTTTGGGATTCCCAAAGAGGCTCTCATTGGATGCCCGTTAACCGACCTTATCCCGGACCTGTCGGCTCTCGGCAGGGAGGCATGTACTCCAGGGCGGGTGATCAACTGCAATATCAACGGAACCCGCCAACCTCACAGGATTACATTCTTCTCCCCCTCACACAGTGGCACGGAGTATCCCTTAATGGCCATCGTTGAAGGATGTGAAAGCGCTCAATCGGCCCCAGTGTTGCCGGTGCCAGTCAACGCGTATAACGCGATGGAAGAAATCCTGGGGCTATGTTATCACCTTGTGTCGGTTACAGACGGTGGAGGTACCGGTATTAAAGCGACTTGTCAGATCGAAAAGATGCTCGGCACCTCCATAGAAGAGTTTGTGGGACACAACGTGAGGGATCTCGTACGAAGGAAGGTGTTGAGCCGGTCCGTAACATTGGCGGTATTGACTAGTAGGGCCAGTAGGACTATAGCGCAGCGCACCAAGGGGAACCGCTGCCTGGTCGTTACCGGTATGCCGGTGTTCGATGAGCAAGGCCGCATTGTTCGCGTGATCAATTTCTCGCGTGATATAACTGACAGCGTGATCCTGAGAAAACGGATTATGGAAGCCCAGGTACTGCTCGCAACATACCAATCAGAGCTGTCGGGAGGTAAAACCAGCATTCCAATCCGACCTGGTACGTCCAACTGGCGGGGGATGGTGGAGAAAGCGGCGCGAGTCGACTCGACCGTTCTCATCGCAGGCGAATCAGGGGTTGGGAAGGGGGTAGTAGCGAGAGAGATCCATGAGAAAAGCCGGAGGTCAAATGGCCCCTTCGTGAAGGTTAACTGTGCGGCCATTCCAGCAACCCTTTTCGAATCTGAACTATTCGGTCACGCCAAGGGGGCATTCACCGGCGCCATACGGTCAGAGCATGGTATTGTGTGGCAGGCCGGGAACGGCACTCTCTTCCTGGACGAAATAGCCGACCTTCCCCCATCAATGCAGGTAAAATTATTGCACTTGCTGGAGGATAAGGAATATTACCCTGTAGGTAGTTCCCTGGGAGTGAAGACAAACGCCAGGATCATAGCTGCAACGAATCAAGACCTGGAAAGGCTGATGGAGGAGAACGCGTTTCGAAGGGATCTATTCTTCCGATTAAATGTGCTTTCTATCAAAATTCCTCCGCTCCGGGAACGGCTCGATGAGATCCCCGACCTCGTCGAGCAGTTTCTCAACAGCTTCAATTCGGGATTATCAAGGCTGGTCAGCCTCGAGCCCGGGCCTTGGAAGTCTTGAAATCTTACGGTTGGCCGGGGAACATTAGAGAATTGGAGAACCTGGTTGAACGTGTAGTCATAATGTCACCTGAAGATGTCGTAACAGCTGAGGATGTCGCGGAACTGCTCTTAGGGGCGGAATTCAAGAGTCAGCCGGTTGTTGTAGGCCAGGTTATTCCCATGAGAGATGCGGTAGAGTTACTCGAGAGGGAACTATTGACTAAAGCGCTGGCGAGCCGCCGATCGACTAGAGAGGTGGCAGCTGCGTTGGGCCTCAATCAATCTACAGTGGTACGAAAACTAAGGCGATACGGGCTGGCCTGAACAGTCGGTATCTACTGATGCGATGCTGCGGTGCTTATGTGCGCCACAGCATCGATTTTTCGGGGGCGGGGACGGGATAGGGGCTTCTACCTTACCTTGCGTCAACCTTCTGGACGGCATGCTAGTTGCTACACATATGAGCGGCCGATGTGCTGTGTCCGTGGCAGGGGAAGAACCGGAGGAAAAGTGGGCGAGATCACGTCGCCGATGGGCAGATTCGACCAATCAAAGGGGGAATCCTACATGAGCGTCCTTATTGCTAATGGGACCATCGTGACCAGCCTGGGCGAGTATGGGGCCGACATCCTTGTCGAGGGTGAGACGATCGTCGCCATCGGAAAGGGCCTTGACAAACGTGCTGCGGAGGTCATTGACGCGAGTGGGAAGTACGTTTTGCCGGGGGGCGTTGACAACCATACCCACTTTGCTCTCCCGTTTGGGGGTACGGTAACGCGAGGATTTGAGACAACGCCGGCGGCTATTTTGGGGGGCACGACGACTATAGTGGACTATGCGCCCCAACCTCGCGGGATGAGCATAACCGACTCTGTTGCCAAGCATGACGAGGAAAGGGCCTCCGGGAAATCAGCAGTGGATTATGCTTTCCACGGTATAGTGATGGATGTCACGGACGGCCTATTCGAGGAGATTCCAAAGCTGCCTGAAAGAGGCATACCTACTCTGAAGCTGTTTATGGCATACAAAGGCACTCCGTATATGGTGGATGACGCTACTCTGTTCAAGGCCCTGCAGGCCGCGAAGAAGTCGGGCGTCACCATCATGGTCCATGCCGAAAACGGGGATGTCATTGATCTCCTGCAGAAGCAGTGCGTCTCCTCAGGACAGGTGGATCCCAAGTACCACGCGGTGTCGAGGCCCCCTGCGGTTGAGGCTGAAGCCACCGCTCGCGCCGTGGCAATCGCGGCTATGGCGGACGCGCCGATCTTCGTCGTCCACGTGAGTTGCAGGGAAGCCATGGAAGCTATTCGGGACGCCTACATCGACGGAGTGTCCGCATATGGCGAGACCTGCCCGCATTACATGACTCTGGGCGTCGATAATCTGTCCAAGCCAAATTTTGAGGGCGCCAAGTACGTATGCTCTCCGGCCCTGCGATCGCCAGAGCATCATGCTGCGATGTGGCAGGCCATCGGCAAGGGGTGGCTGCAGGTGGTGGGATCAGACCATTGCGGGTTCGACTGGAAAGAACAGAAACACATGGGCAAAGACAACTTCACCAAGATCCCGAATGGCGCCCCGGGCGTGCAGTATAGGTTGGCCTTGCTGTGGACTTACGGTGTGGAGACCGGTAAGATCAGTCGCCAGAAGCTGGTCAACGTATACGCGACGGCCCCCGCCAAGTTCAACGGCCTGTATCCCCGGAAGGGCGACATCGCTGTCGGTTCCGATGCCGACATAGTCATTTTCGATCCGCAGTGGGAGGGGACAATGAGCGTAAATAACAGTCTCGAGGGCGTTGACTTCTGCGCCTACGAGGGTATGAAGCAGAAGGGTCGGGTGGAGAAGGTGTTCCTTCGCGGCAACCTCTCGGTAGACAATGGGAAGTTCGTCGGTCAGGCGGGCCAGGGGCGGTTCCTGAAAGGGAAGCCGTTCGGAGCAGCCTACCAGGGCCTCTAGGTTGAATCGCCGTCAGCTGATGGGGGTTAGAGTAGCACTGTTCTTCGCATCGGTGCTACTCGGCCCCTGCCTGGACGAACTAATTGATACATCGTCTCGACCGCAAGGTCTGGATCGAGCCTATGGGACTCAAAAGGGATAAATGGGAGGTTGGACCGCATGAGTGAATCCAAGGGACGGCTGGACTATGAAAGCCTAAGGCCCACAACCCCTGAAAAACGTTTCTTTGAACCCTGGACGTATGCCTTCATGTGGGTGTCGAGTGTAGTGATCATTGCGTGGTGGCTGATGGGGGTTAACGCAGTTCCACCAGTTGGTCCTCTCAATTGGCAACAGGCAATCGTCGCCGCCGCAATAGCTCACGTCATCATGGCACTGGGAGTCAGTTTGATGGGCCATGCTGGAGTAGTGTACGGAATACCTTATGTCATTCACAGCAGGAGCGCGTTTGGGCGGATGGGCGCCAAGATACCCAACCTGGTGCGTGCCACCCCGGCCATCTGTTGGTTCGGCATAGAATCCTGGCTGGGCGCGCTGGCTTTCAAAGGGGGGATTAAGGTCGTAACGGGGATTGATCTTGGATTCAACGGAACCCTGGTCATCTTCCTGATTTTCCAGGCCGTGCAAGTAGTGCTCACCATGAGAGGGATAGACCTTCTCAAGACAGTGGTTTCGTATATCGCAATCTAC
>JAHDPS010000041.1 GCA_018434225.1 Bacillota bacterium | reverse complement strand
CGAAGGCCCCACAGATCCTGCGTCGCCGGGGTCTTCGCCAGCCGGCTCGGCCTCGACACGGGGTGCGTTCGCCGGTTCAGCCGCGAAAATGGCCGCGACGTCGGATTTGGCGGACACGGCGAGGCCCGCGCCGAAACCCGCGCAGGCGGCGACAATTATGTATATCAGCGCAACCGGCGCGAACGCGATCCCGCGCGTCGTACCCTTTTGCGGATGCAAGTCCTGACCTCCTCGGTGTCACGGGCAATCGCTAACTAATTTAACCAGGGGTAATAGGATATACACGGGACGGCATCCCTCGCTAGTGGTTCCACTTGAGGGCATACGAGGAAGAGCCTGGTGCACAAGATTTCCGGCAATGATTCCCGGCAATATTGTATGCGGCCCGGCGACGGATTTGCACCGCCCTTTACCCGGCTTAAACGAAGGTAGTATAATCCTGGAGTAGAGATTCGACCGAGGAGGAGACCTCTGTGGAAAAAGGCGACTTCAAACACATCGTTGTCGTGGCCAAGCCGGACCTCAATCGCACTGTCGCTCACGGCGGGTGCGGAGAGTGCCAGAGCTCGTGCCAGTCCGCCTGCAAGACATCATGCACTGTGGGTAACCAGGCTTGCGAGAAGTGACACCCGTCGATGGGCGGCTGCACAGGTTCAGAGTCGCGGGGGTGCCGTTCGTTCTAGACGTGACGACCGGCACCATTGCTTTGCTGGACGAAGTGTCGTGGGACGTACTGCCGCACGTCGTGGCCGGCACCGCTATTCCCGAGCCCGTGCTTCAACGACACGGAGCGGCCGAATCGCTGGCCGCAGCGGGGGAATTCGAGCGCCTGGAGAAGGAAGGGCACTTCCTACAGGCCGATCCCATGGACGACGCGATGAACCGCGCAGCCGCCGGGGCTGTCCCTGCTGCCCTGCCGGTGAAAGGGATGTGTCTGCTCGTGGCAGAGGCGTGTAACATGTCTTGCGCCTACTGTTTTGCGTCGGGGAACTCCATGGCCGGCGGAGGAGACGAGGCGAGGACGGCCTGCGGAACGGGACGCCGGATGCTGATGCCTACGGAAGTCGCGGAGCGGGCGATAGAATTCCTCGTCGAGCATTCGGGCAATCGCAGGCGTCTCGACGTGGATTTCTTCGGCGGAGAACCCATGCTGAACTTCGATGTCGTGAGTAGTACCTCGGCGTATGCCGTACAGCGAGCGCGATTGGCTGGGAAGACCGTGGGTCTCACGCTGACAACCAATGGATCCCTGCTGGATCAGGATGCGTGCCGGTTCCTCAACGACTCGGGCGTCAACATGGTGATAAGTCTGGATGGGCGCGCTTCAGTTCACGATAGGGTCCGCAGGTTCGCGTCGGGCCGGCCCAGCTACGAGGAATGCCTGCGCGGGGCCAGGCTGTTGACCGAATCAAGACGATCCTGGCGGACCTCTCCCGCTTCACCGTACACGTATGTGAGGGGTACATACACCCATTACAACCTGGATTTTGCGGAAGACGTGCTTCACCTCGTCGACGAGGGATTCGATTATATTTCTATGGAGCCCGTCGTTTGTGAAAGCGGCCATCCGCTTGCGATAACGGAGAGCGATCTGCCTCGGTTGTTTGACGAGTATGAGCGCCTGGCGCGCGAGTACGTGCGCAGGGCGAGGGAAGGGCGACCGTTCCGGTTCTTCCACTTCGAGTTGGATCTGGATGGGGGGCCATGCATTCCAAGGCGCATGTCCGGATGCGGCGCCGGCAGGGACTACATCGCGGTTACTCCGGACGGGTCCATATACCCTTGCCACCAGTTCGTGGGCAGGGAGGGATTCGTTATGGGCAATGTTTGGGACGGAATCACGAATAACGCCCTGCAGGAAGTATTCGCTAACGCCAACGTCGCCACGAGACAACGTTGCCGCGAGTGCTGGGCCAGGTACATGTGCGGCGGGGGCTGCCACGCGAACGCCCACATGGAGAACGGCGTGATCGACGAGCCTTATAGCCTGGGCTGCGAACTCCAGAGGAAGCGGTTCGAGTGCGCGATCTACGCTAAAGCGATGCTATTGAACAGAGACCGTAGGCTTTAACCCGGTCCGCCGGCCACCGTGGTCCTCCGGCTACCATCCAGGCGCCGCCGTCATATTATGGAATCGAGTATCCTAGCCGCCCATTGGGGGATACTCTATCTGGAGGAACCACCATAATATACCTGGACTGGCTATAGAGGAAGATCCGCCCAGGGAAAGAAGATCACCAAGCGGGACGCGAGAGGTGAGGTTTTGGCAAGGCGGAAGCGTTCGAATTTCACATTATGGTTTGTACTGGCGGGGATCCTCGTCATCGTGGGGATGACGCTGGGAACCAGCGCGAGACCATTGCTGTACGTACTGCGCGTCGATGGGCAATGCCTTGGTGTCGTCAGTGACCCGGACGATGTTACTCGACGCGTCGATGGTATTCTCAACGAAGCCAGGAACGTATGGGCTGCCGACCTCCAGGTTACGAGCCGCGTCGAGTGCGTTCCCTACAAGAAGGGCGAGTACGACATACAAGATGCCTCTCCGATAACCCCTGACACCCTCTCTGAAAAGCTCGGCGAGGCATTGAAATTCTCGGCGAACGCTTTCGTTGTGCGGGTGGAAGGGAACGATATCGTAGCCCTGAGGGACAGGGCGGCGGCCGAGTGGGTCATCGAAGAGATCCGCCGGGCTTATCTGGGGAAGCCCGGGGGCAAGTCCGGAAACGTCAAGGTCGAGCAGGTATCCATCCTTCAACAGGTCGATATCGCGGAGAAAAAGGTGCCGGTCGATTCTCTCAGGGAAGCCGAAGAGGCCAGACAGATACTCCTGAGGGGAACGGACCGCATCGCTCTCTACACCGTGTGCAGGGGCGACTCGTTCTGGGCGATTGCCCGTTCCAGGGGCATGACGGTGGAGGATCTCCGCAAAGCGAACCCGCAGATCGTCGGGGATAAACTGCAGATAGGCCAGACGGTCAATCTCATCGTGCCGGAACCGTATGTCAATGTCGTCACTGTGGAGACGGTCACGCAAGAGATCGCGATCCCTTTTAACGTATCGGTGGAGTACGATGAAAACAAGTGGCCGTGGGAGCAAGTCGTCACAAGGCGCGGCGTGTCCGGCCGCAAGGAAGTCGTGCTGCAAATCAGCAAGAAGGACGGTAGAGAGGTCGAACGCCGGATTGTATCCGAGAAGCTCATCGAAGAACCGGTGACGCAATTGCTTGTCCAGGGCTCGAAACTCATACCGGACCTCGGCACAGGCAGCTACGCCTGGCCCACACAGGGTTCGATAACTTCCAGGTACGGTTGGCGGAGGAGCGGTTTCCATCACGGCGTGGATATCGGGGCGCCCGTCGGCACCCCCGTGATAGCTGCGGACAATGGTATGGTCGCATACGCGGGTAGACTGCCGTACTACGGCCTTGTCGTCAGGATCGACCACGGCGGCGGGAAGGTCGTCACAGTATACGGCCACCTCTCCAGGATTGCCGTCAAGCAGGGCGAAATCGTAAAGAGGGGACAGGGCATCGGTAACGTTGGCAGCACGGGAAGGAGCACCGGCCCCCACCTCCACTTCGAGTTGCGTATTGACGGCGCCACCACGGATCCCTTGAAGATGTACCCCGCATCGAGCTCCGTATCGAAGTAACACCCTTTTTAACTGGATGTAATACTGCTGTAACATTCGCGATTTATGATCAAGTCGAGGCGAAAGGCTAACCTTTCATGACCCCCTCTTACTATAGATGTGGCGCCACCCGGCGCCACGCTTTTTTTGCCTGGAGGACTATTATGTTAACACGTCGAACCCGGCCGCATGATGGTCCGACATCGATGTGCTCTGGGCGCGGCGAAACCGGCGGTATTGCGGATCCTCCTCTTGTTCCTGGCGAGCGTGGTCCTTACGAACGTGGCGCCGGACGCCATCAGACAATTGAGGGGTCGGGCGTATGCGGCGGCCCGGGGCGTTGAACACGCCCGCGCTCTCCTGTCCGTGGAGGGATGGAGCGTCGAGGAGTCCGGCCTGGCGCGCCTGTACTATACGAAGGCCGACGCAGACATCGCGGGGGAGGCCGCCGCCTTCGCCGGCGAGGCGTATATGTCGGTGTGCGGGCGTCTTGGCTATGACGCTCCCGGGGAACTCACAGTCATCATGTATCCCTCGTTCGAGTCGTTGCAGCGGGCGGTCGCGGGTGGCGAGGGCGGCGAGGGCGGTCGATCGATCGGGGTGTGCTGGGCGGGCATCGTGGGGATGGTCTCGCCGAAGGCCTGGGGGGGATTGTTCGGCTCCGGCGACGCGGTACACCTGTTTGGTCGATATAACCCGTTGCACCATGAGATCGCGCATTACGTGCTGGATGAGATGGCCGATGGGAATTATCCGAGGTGGTTCTCGGAGGGACTCGCGCAGGTGGTGGAGTTCGACGCGACCGGCTACGTTTGGGAGGAAACGGAGGCTCTAGCGACGGATGGCGGCGTCGACCTATCGCTTGGCGTCCTGGACCGGGCCTTTAACCGCGAAGATACGCTGAATGCGGTTTACTCGAAATCCATGTGGGTGACCGATCGAATCATGAAACGACTGGAAGGCCCCGGATTCGCACGCCTCGCGTTCTTACTCGGGCGGGGTATGGATTTTGAGGTAGCGCTTCGGGAGGTCTCCGGCCTGGACTATGGGGCGCTCGAATCGGAATGGCGGGAACGTTGACAGCCCGCAGGTCCGCGATGGTGCAGGATCGTCGATGGAACCCGTGGAAAGAACCCGGTATAGGGGTGAAAGTCTTGGCTCACAAGATACTCGTCGTG
>JAHDPS010000231.1 GCA_018434225.1 Bacillota bacterium | reverse complement strand
TCCCTTATGAGCTCCCCCAGTCGCTCCCCTTGAACGGGAGCGGGCTGTATCCTCTCCGTGAGGAGCATGAGCGACTTCATGACGTGGTCGTGGATAGTATCCTTGTGGACGATCCCGTCGACAAAGACGATTTCCGCCCTGAGGTGCTGCTCGTGGCCTATGGAGATCTCGCGGAAGACTATATCGTCGCTGGGGCCCAGGATATTCTTCAACAAGGCGACATTACGATCCAGTTCACGGGAAACGGGCATATCCCCGATCTGGGCCCCCGCGACCCGCCGCTCCAACAACTCGGCGGAGAATTCCTCCATCTGCCGCTTCTTCTTGTAC
Source organism: Bacillota bacterium (assembly GCA_018434225.1). Lineage (GTDB taxonomy): Bacteria > Bacillota > Sulfobacillia > JABLXB01 > JABLXB01 > SM1-B181. Next base: position 1,640 of record JAHDPS010000231.1, on the reverse strand, counting down.
TCCAGCGGCTTCAAAGGCTTCTTCGTGCGTCTCATCCGCGTTACCCCTTCGGGTTGAATACAACGGCCATCACGTAGCCGAGGATTATCGCCGCAGACAACCCGAGAGATGTCGCTTTCAGACCGCCGGTCAGAAGACCGATGAACCCCAACCTGGCGAAGTCCTCCATAATGCCCTGCACCAGCGCGTGCCCGAAGCCCGGCAGAGGCACCGTTGCCCCGGCCCCCGCCAGATCGGCCAGCGGCCCGTACAGCCCGATCCCGCTCAGGATGGCGCCCAGGCTGACTGATGAAACCATGACCATCGCGGGGTTGCACTTGGTCAGGTCGACCACCAGTTGGGCGACGGCGCAAATGCCCCCTCCAACAGCGAACGCCAGCAATAGTTTCACGATCCGCCCCCCTCGCACTCGATACTGACGGCATGGGCTACGCAGGAAATGGCCTCCCCCTGCTGGCAGGATGTCGGACTGTGCAGCGCGCCTGTGGCGACGAGGAGCGCCTTCCTGTACTTGCCCTCCTTGAGGAATCTCATGAGCCTCGCGGCGAAGATCAGTGCCGCGCAGGCGCAACCGCTTCCCCCAGCATGCACATCCTGGTTCTTCCTGAACAGGATGACCCCGCAGTCATCGTACCTGCCGCCCAGGTCCAGCCCATCGCGCCTCAGCGTCTCTTCGCATATCGCCTTGCCGACAAACCCGAGGTCACCCGTGAGTATGGCATCGTAGTCAGATACGCGCCGCCCCGTATCGGAAAAATGTCTCTTGATGGTGTCGGCGGCCGCCGGGGCCATCGCCGAACCCATATCATTGACGTCCTTCAGCCCCATGTCCACTACCCTGCCTACCGTAGCGTGGGTGATCCTCGGCCCACTCCCCTTGGCCGAGAGCAGCACCGCGCCCGCCCCAGTCACCGTCCACTGGGCGGTCGGGCAGCGTTGCGCCCCGAACTCCGTCGGGTACCTGTATTGCCTCTCGGCCGTGTTATGGTGGCTTGACGAGCACACGGCCACCTTTTCCGCGAATCCCCCGTCGACCATCATTGCGCCGAGGGCCATCCCCTCGCAGTAGGTGGAACATGCGCCGTACAGGCCGAAGAACGGGATGGATGTGTCCCTCGCCACGAAGTTCGCGCAGGTGATCTGGTTAAGGAGGTCCCCCGCGAGCAGGAAGTCCACCGATTCGGATTTTATTCCGGCCTTCTTCAGGCATATCTTGACCGACTCGAGCAGCATCTGGGTTTCAGCCTTTTCCCACGACTTCTGCCCGTTCAGCGTATCCCCCAACACCAGGTCGAAATCGGGACCAAACGGCCCTTGCCCCTCCTTCGGCCCCGCAACGGACGACGCAGCGGCTATGACCGGTGGATTTTGGAACACGACCGACTGCGCCCCCAGCTTCTTTACCGCCATCCAGTAGAGCCTCCGTGAATACGTAGTCAGGTGAAAACGTAGCGCGGGGCCGACCATCACGTTACGGCTTTCGCCCTCATGATCGGCCCGCGGATGAACCAGGTTGTATTATGCTCGCTCCGCTGGCTGAAAATCCCTGAGGGACTCGGCGCCAACTTCGAACGCACATCTGCGAACGAAGGCCGGCAATCGATCACTTGCGATCGATCGGAGGATGGGCGCCGGCCACT
>JAHDPS010000303.1 GCA_018434225.1 Bacillota bacterium | reverse complement strand
GGAGGAATATCGCTGGAAGGGTGGTCGATATCGTCCTGATCGATTCTATCTTCTGGCTTATCACTACGTGGCTGAACTGATCCTTCCTTTCCAGCGAGGCTATCCGGCCATATTTGTCCAGCGCCCTTTCGATCGCGACTCTTGTTGCGGATGTATCGGCGGACGAGCCGTATTTGACCAGCACCTGGTTGATCTCACCCTGGTACCCGTACAAGGAGGCAGCATCGTATTGTGACATGAACAACACACCGAATGAGCTCGGGTCGGGATATAATTCAGATGGGTTGCTGGTCGCGTACGTGAATTCAGGGCTCGTTGCGATGCCCGACACCTTGAGCCCGGCGGCCTTGCCGGAGACGTACACCGTAAGGCTGTCGCCCGCCACAAGGCCGTGCGCGGTCGTGAATTGGGGATCAACGAGGGCCTCCGCGGTGCCCTTCAGAGGCCGCCTGCCGGACAGAACCTTGACATCGTTGACGGACACCGTTCCCACGTCGGGCACACCCACGATCCTGCCCTTTATCGACGTGTGCTTCCCGTCGTTCCCCGGCGACTTGGGGACCTCCATGCGCGCGTCAAACATGAGGCGGCCCTCCGCGGCGGCCACGCCGTCGATCCCGCGGATGACGTCCACGACTGATGCCGGCGCGCGCCTGACCTGCACCAGGAGGTCGCCGAATCTGTACTCGCGATAGTACCTGTCGAGCGAATCATGCAGCTCGCCGTAGCTCGCGGTCATCAGCACGTACACGGCGATCCCGATGGCGACCACAGCCACCAGCGAGGCGAATTGCCCCCTGGTCCTGCCGATCTGCCTCATTAACTTGCGCGTCAAGGTCCCACGCGAGAGCATTACCAATCGATCCTTTCCGGGTCCGCCGGAGTAGCGTTATGCTGGATGTCGGTAATCTTGCCGCTCCTCATCCTGAGCACCCTGTTCCCCATGGCCGCCAGCGGCGCGTTATGCGTGATTAGCACAATGGTCCGCCGGAACTCGGTATTGATGTCTTTCAACAGTTTCAGGACGTGGCGGCCGGTCTCGAAATCCAGGGCCCCCGTCGGCTCGTCGCACAGGAGGAGCTCGGGGTTCTTGGCAACCCCCCTCGCTATGGCGACCCTCTGCTGCTCGCCGCCGCTCAGTTGCGAGGGGAAATGGTCCGCGCGGTCCGCGAGTCCGACCTTGCGAAGCACCTCAAGGCTGTCGAGCGGGTCGTCCACCAGGTCCCTGGCGAGGTCCACGTTTTCCTTCGCCGTCAGGTCGGGGAGGAGGTTGTATGATTGGAATATGAATCCAACGGAATACCTGCGATAGCGCGTGAGTTCGGACTCGTTGAACCTGGTCACCTCGGCGTTCCTGAACGTTATCGTACCTGACGTCGGGATATCAAGCCCGCCAAGGATGTTGAGCAGGGTGCTCTTACCGGACCCGCTCGGCCCCAGGATAACGAGTATCTCGCCCTGGTAGACGTCGAAGGTGACGCCGCGAAGCGCCTGCACCACAACCTCGCCGGTCGTGTACTCCTTGGTCACGTCGCGGAACGACGAGATGATCCCGTTGCGTGCACCGCCATTGCGGGTACTGCTGCTACGAGTGTTGAGACTACCGGTGTTGGGATTCCCGATGTTGCCGTTAACAGGGCGGCCCAAATCGATTACCCCCATCTAATTCAAAACTGTCCGCCTTCCCTGATGAAATCGAACCGGGCAACTGCCAGGCTGAAATCGTATCCCGCCTGGATGTGCTCGGCCTGCGCCTGCCTGTACACTGCCTCGGCCGCGACGCACTCGAAGGCGGTCCCAGCGCCCGCGTCGTGGCGGATGCCCGATATCCTCACGCCCTCGGCGGCATTCTCCACCGTCCCGGCCGTCATGTCGTAACGTTCCGCGGCCCCGAGCAGGCTGAGATGGGACAGCCGTATCTCGAGCTCCGCCCGGCTCTTCGCCTGCTTCAACGCGATATCCGCCGACTGGACGGAAATGGCTGCCTGCCGGACCGTCCATACGTTTGCGGTGTAGAACCCGCTTGCCATCTCGAGGTACAGCCGGGCTTGCTCCGCCGCGACGGACGCCGTTGACACATCCAACCGTTCGGGCAACGCAGCCGCGACCAATCCGCCGATGTCTACTGCATCGCTCGTCACTGTGGACCGCAGTGAGGTCCGGGAAGCAGAATCATCAGTATCTGGGCCACGCGAAGACAGCGAGCGCCTGTCGCCCGGCGCGAGGCCTATGGCCCGGTTGAGCGCCATGTGAGCCATCCGGACTGCCTTATCCGCGGATACAACCCCCGTACGCGCCGCCGCCACCCCCGTCTCAGCGGCCAGTACGTCCACCCTCGCCACCTTGCCCGCTTCATACAGCAACCTGGCGCGCTCGAGATGCTTCTCCGCCCTCTCGCGCCCCGCCCTGGCCGCGGACAACATCGATTCGGCTTTCAACGCCTCGTAGTAAGCCCCCGAAACCGAGAGCCGCACGCGCCTCTCGACAAGCAAAAGATCCTTCTCAGCGTATTCGAGGGCGTTCCGCGCCGCGACTGGATTGTACTCCCTCGCGAGCCTCAGGTCCCAGGTGGTAGCATCCTTTTCCTTGATCGACCCGGCGATGTTATCGGCCTGGTCAAAAGCCAGATCCGCTTGGGCCAGCCTGAGTCTCGCGAGTTCCATCTCCGGGCTCGAGTCAACGGCGAGCCGGACGGCCTCGTCGAGGCTGAGAGGCTCAGTCCCCGCCACCGGCCCAAGCCGCAGTGATCGGCACCGTCAGCAGGCATGCGGCCATTATTGAGGCCGCCACCGGCCGCCCGGTCAACCGTGGCACCAGTCTGATCCGAGTCGGATGCCGCTCGCGCATCAAGGATCCCAGCAACAATGCCCTCATCCCCTTAGTCCTCCGGCGGGCGCCCGATGAGGCCATACAGCAGGAAATGCGTTATGTCGTCCGCAAGAGTGTCTTTCGCTATCGGCATTCCGAGCCTCTCCAGCATCGGCCCGAACCTGTCGCCGAAGCTGACGATGGCCCACAGTGTCATCTTGAGACTGAAGCCCAATATGGGCAGCATGCGCGGGTTCCGTGAGACTCCGGGCTCCCTCATCTTCTGCATCAGAGGCCCCATTTCCGCAGTGCGCGCCATCAGGCGCTCGCCGAGTATCTCAGCCAGCTCGGGATGGTACGGCGCTTCGCTGAACAGAATGTTGAAGCTCTCCAGGTCGGTCTCAAACAATTCGAGGTAAAGCCGAACGACCTTCCCTATGTACTCGCGGATGTCCCCAGTCTCCATAAGCTCGGGCACAACGCGGTTGAACTCGCGCTCGAGTGCGGGCATCAGGCAGGCGAAGAACATCTCTTGCTTGCTGTCAAAATGCCGGTAAATTGTGCCCTCGGCTATCCCAGCCCTACGCGCTATCTCCCCGATGGTGGCGCCGTCAAACCCCTTCTCGGCGAAAAGGGCCCTCGCTTCCTCGATTATGCGTTCGCGCGTCTCGCTCCTCCGCGATTCGCCGCAGCCGGCGCATCGCGAGTGCCCCGCTACGTCGCCCCTTGCGTCGCTCTCCGGTGACAGGTCACCCACCCCCCGGTCTTACCGCTTCATGCCAACGGCACTCATGCTGAATGCCAACCAAATGACGGATCATCTAGAAAAAGTATCTATGAGAGTCAGTCTCGGTGTGTGAGCGTTCACTCACATGCTAGCATGGCGACGCGATCCTGTAAAGGGGCGATCGCGACTACCCCATCGCGATGATCGCCGGGGGATATGACATCTAACGAGCAGGGAAGGGACGCATTATCGAGCAACGGGCACCTCTTG
>JAHDPS010000155.1 GCA_018434225.1 Bacillota bacterium | reverse complement strand
GGCCCTCATGGGCCAATCGGTGGCCGCCGCCTGCGAGGCGGTGTATGAGGAGACCCGGCGGCTGGTGGCGGAGGAGCTAGAACTGGCCGGCTCGGCCACCCGGCTGCTGGGCGACGGGGAGTAGCTTCGCCTCTATTGATCTTTGCACAATCGCAAGTATTCAGCTTTGGAGATGAGACCGGCTTTCTTAATGAAGCTCAGTCCCAGATCCCGCCGGCGCACGCGGCGTGCCGAGCAGCGCAGCCGATGGTCCAACTCATAGATGCTATCGGGAGAGTAGTTGGCCACATCCTTGCCTTTGAAAGTCGCCCACAGGTATTCCAGCGGGTTGAGCTCCGGCGCGTAGGCCGGCAGGTACTCCACCTTCAGCCAACGGGCCTGGGCCGTCACGTGAGCCATCGTCACCTTGCTGCGATGCGCGCCCAGCCGGTCCCACACGATCACCACCGGCCCGGCCACATGGCGGCGCAGGTTGCACAGGAACTCGACCACCTCGGGGGTGGTGATGCTGCCGGGCCGCGGCGACAAGAACAGCCGGGTCTTGGCCTCGCCAGGCCGCCAAGCAATGGCGCCCAGCGCCGACAGCCGTTTCCAGTTGAAGTGCTCTTTGAAGACCGCCGGCTGTCCCTTGGGGGCCCATGTGCGCCGCACATTCGGCCGCTGGGAAAAGCCCGTTTCATCGACGAAAACTAGGGTCGCGCCGTGGCGTTGAGCCCCTTTTTTATGCGCGGCCAGTCTTCGGCCAACCAGCGGGCGATCGCCTCTTCATCGCGCTCCTTGGCCTGCCGCGTGGGCTTCTGGCAACTCCAGCCCATGCCCCGCAGCACTTTGAAGACGTGGCTCGGATGATAGGAGACACCGAACAATTGCTGGATCAGCGCAGCGATGCGCTCCAGCGTCCACAACTCGGTCCGGTAGCCCCAATGAGCCGGGCCCCACAGCAGCGCGTCACCCAGTTGCACCAACTGCTCGGACGACAAGCGGGGCTTGGCGCCCAGCGGCGCCTGGGCGCAGGCGGCCTCCACACCGCCTTGTTCCCATTTGCGCCGCAAGACCCTGACCGCCTCGTAACTGACATGCAGGGCTGCGGCGATGTCCTTGATGGGTTCGCCTTGAGCGAACCGGC
>JAHDPS010000169.1 GCA_018434225.1 Bacillota bacterium | reverse complement strand
GGGGGATTATCGCTGTCCGTATCTACCAGGAAGTGGGTTTCGGCGTAGCGGATGCATGGCAGTTCCCCGGGACCTGGGGGTTACCCTTCTGGTTCATTGTGACCGCGTTCCTGGGCATTCTGACTACAGGTATGCTCAACGCATCGGACTATTGCCGGTACTATCCCCAAGGACAAGTCAAGAGCAATTACTGGATGACGTTTCTCGGGATCGTTCCAACCGGGGTTGCGCTGGTGGTAGTGGGGCTGATCGCGGGTGCGGGTACTGGGATATACGATCCGATCGAGGTTATGATTCAGAGAACCCCAAACATCTGGTGGTTGATTCCCCTACTTGTGTTCATCGCTCTCGCTCAGTGGGGAACCAACATCAGCCTCAATATCGTTCCCCCGGCGAATGCCATAATGGAGATTACCGATAAGATCGGCTGGAAGGGAGCGGTCCTCATTACCGGCATTCTCGGGACTCTCACTTTCCCATGGTGGCTGATGAGCGCCGGGGTATTCATGTGGTACATGGTCATATACTCCGCTTTCCTGGGGCCGATTTATGGGATCATGATCTGTGACTACTATTTTATATGGAAAAGGCGCCCAAACATTGAGAACCTCTATTTGGCGGGCCATCCCGATATCGAATATGACAATGGATGGAACTGGGCAGGTATTATCGCACTTATGGTGGGCGCTGCGGCCTCCTTTATTATCAAAGGCATCAGCTGGTTCATCGGCGCACCTGTTGGGGGGCTGGTCTACTACATACTAGTCAAGGCATGGTATCAGAAGAAGCATCCAAACATCGGTCAGACTTACTGAGGCTCATTCTCAATCTCATTATGACCTGGATCGGACAGCGGGTCGTCTGCCTCGGGTGAGGGCCGGCGAGTACCGATAGTGGAGGTGTTATGGGCAATGATTGAAAGGCTCAAGATAGACCTTGTCGAGAGCGGGCGGTTCGGTAGGAATCCCTTGTGCACGGTCGAGAGGTACGACCAGCTTGACCCAAAGAAAGGGGTGACTCGCCCTACTGGAACCGCTGCGGATAAGGCCGTCAGGGATTACGCGGTAGCACGTATGAAAGAAGCCGGCCTCTCAGTGAGAATCGATCGGCTCGGAAACATATTTGCCCGGAGAGCAGGAGTGAAGACTAATACGGGAACAGTCATGTGCGGGTCACATCTGGACAGTGTCATAGATGGCGGCCAATTCGATGGAGCCCTCGGTGTATTTGGGGCAATCGAGGCGATCAGGAGGCTTAATGACGAGGGGTACCAGAACGCGAGGCCAATCGAGGTTGTGGTTTTTACGGGTGAAGAGGGCTCCGCCTTCGGCATGACCCTTCTCGGAAGCTCCGCCTTGGTTGGGAAGATCGGTGTGGATGAGGCTCTATCGCTTGAAAACGAACAGGGGAAGGCCCTCGAGGAATCTCTGAAGGAGATTGATTATCTTGGTGACAGTATCGAAGACCTAAGAGGTGTTGACTACTTTATTGAACTCCATGTCGAGCAAGGACCGATATTGTATGATGAGGGAATCCCCGTCGGAATCGTTGAGAATATCTCAGGCATCAGCTGGATCAATGCGATTATTCGAGGTCAGGCCAACCATGCTGGCACTACACCGATGCCTATGAGAAGGGACGCCTTGGTCGCCGCAAGCGAGATCGTACGATTTGTCAACAGCCGTGCTAGTGAGATGGCTGCAAGGCCCGGAGCATCAACTGTCGGCACCGTGGGCAAGTTCAATGTTTTCCCCAACGGAACCAACATAATCCCCGGCAGGGTGGAAATGGGCATCGATATACGCGATGTGGTACAGCATGATATGGATTTGGTGAGAAATGAGGTTATTAAAGCAATCCGATCGATACCCCAAAAATACAATATTGAGGTAGAGGTATCGACGCCGATAAGCCACTCGCCAACCCCTCTTTCTCGAAAGGTTGTGGCCTCGATTAAAGACGCTGCCGGGGAATTAGGTATCCCTGCGAGGATAATGAATAGCGGCGCTGGACATGACGCGCAAAACATGGCCGCCAAAGTGAATACCGGCATGATCTTTGTGCCGGGCGTTAACGGAGTAAGCCACTCGCCCATGGAATGGACGGAATGGGATGATATAGAAAGAAGCGTACGTGTGTTGACGCAAACCTTAAAGAACCTATCCCAACAAGGATAATGGCTGGCAAAGTTGCTTCACGCCGATATCTGGAGACTCCGATTCGCGGGCGTGAACTCGGGGCGGGGGCCGATCAGGTGCTGGTCAGATGAGCCGCCTTCTTGAGCCTCGAGACGCGCTCTTCCAGAATTCGAATGTTCCTTTCCTTGTCCCTGATTACGAGGGGGACTCGATCCACCATAGATAATAGGAAGTCTTCAAAGGCCTTGAGCACGGTTGGCTCGTCAAAAGAGATTGCCACCGGCGGAAAGCCAGATGATTTGTCCGATAACAGGACAAGCCCGGTGCCGTATTTGAGGCACATATGCACTTTCAGTGGTTTCGGCAAGAGCTTCTTGTCGAGGACTATGTACTCGAAATTGGAGTTGGCCCTCATCAGGGCGATGAGGTTCTCGAGGTGCAGGACGTAGTCTTCAACTGAGGCGCGGTATAGGCTGTCCTGAAACAGATACAGTGATTCATAGGGCGGCACACCGCCCGTCGAGATGTCCGCAACTTCGATTTCGGTATGTCTATCGGCATGTCTATTAGAAAGCAGATGGCGTTGAAAGTCATCCGAGATCTTTCGATGGTGGTTGATTCTTGTCTCCTTCTCTAACGAGGGAATCTCCATGCCGTTCACCAGTTTCTCGTACAGAAGCAGCGGCATTGTAAGCGTGGAAGGGGCCGCTGAAAGGCATAGACAGTCTCCCGGTTGTCCCTGGATCTCCCGTTCGCGTTCGAGGTAATCGACGGCGCTCGCTTTGTCGAAGACGTGGAAAAGCCCCAGAGATGAGGAGAGTACGGAATCGAATATCTCTTCGGCCAACCTGACGACCACCGGGTCCACGCAATAGAATGTATGAGACGCCTCGCCTTTCTGTCCCGGCGCCGCCGCCATCACCGCGATTGTGCCCCTGACCACAAACAGAGTGGACTTTACGATGGGTATCGAGTACTTTTGCAGGAAGTACGATTCGGTTCTTCCCGATAAATGCACGGGCATCCAGTGCTCTATCACGGACACGATCTTTTCGGATTCGCGATTCACATGGTGGATGATCTTGAGCCTGTGACCCTTCGACACGATTCCGATGAGTAATTCAGCCCACTCCGCGAGGAACGCCTTGTCGCCGGTGAGCCAACTCATCTCCTCCTGGCTGAACAGCAGGAGCTCCAATGGCGAAGGGGCGACGAGGACGGCCCTGAGCAGCTTCAGCACCGCCGCCCGCCTGCCATGGACCCCATAGAACACCTCGTACGTTCCGACGCTGCCGGCGAGACCATTGGAAGCGCTCGCGGGATACGGTGTCCGCTGGTCGTGAGGGGCGTCATCCGACAGGTACCGGATGAGCGCCATCTGCAGGGAACGGCTGGTAGTAAGCGGCCCGATGGGCACCGTCCGTTGCAGTTCGGCCGTCAACCTCTCTATCTTCAGCGGGAGCAGACCGGACTTCGCGAAGTATTCCGCTATCGCGGCCATGTGGATGGAATCTGCGGGGATTCGCCTCGCGCCGCTCCTCCACTTGCTGACTAGCGAAGGGTCGACCTTAATGGCCCTCGCCAGCTTGCTCATATTGGCGTCGAACAGGTCCAGCAGAAAATCCAGTCTATCCGAAAAACTCACGAAAGAACCCCCCGGCTCACACTCATCACATTATGTCACAAAATGCCGCATTATGACAGATCTGTGACCGGCGGATGTGTCAAGGACAAATGCTGAAGTGACGTTGAACCGGCCCCCTTTCCACTTCATAATCGAGATGGCTACAACTTATGGAAACGTCGTCCAAGCCGGGTGGATAGATGGAAGGGCCGCCGGCTAGATCTTGTTACGCTGCCGCGTTCTAGCTAAGACTTTGGAAAGGGGATTTGAGCATGTCATCGATTAAACGAAAAGGCCTGTCGTTCCTGGTTGCGCTGTGCATCGCGGTTACATCTTTAGCGGGTGTTTCCCTATCCGCAGCGGGGGATAGCCCCGAGGCGCAGTTCAAACCGGGCGTCGGCGGCGACCTGCCGTCGTTCACGCCCTTCGAGGAGGAGCCCAATCAGATCGGCATGCTCTTCGTGGAGACTAACCAGAGATGGCCCGACCTCTTTGAGGGAACCTACGCCCAGGTCGATCTGAGTTTCGATGCGCCGAAGCAATACGGCGCCACCAGCTACAATCTTGAGTGCTCGTCGGATGGCGAGAATTGGTCGAATTTTCTCCTGGGCGGGGATCCAGTCGTCACTTCCTCGGACTCCGCGGACAATTTCTCGTTGGAATACGATAGTCACACCTTCTTCCGGCTCAAGGTCAATGGCGGAAAGCACAGCGGATGGACCTCCAACGTCGTGGAGGTGACGCCGTCTGAGGTCGACACCTATTTTTCGGGGTGGAGCTTCGACGAGAGCATGTCCATCAGCGGCGTCATGACGCCTTTCGTCGGCTGCGGCAAAGAGGCGTCGTTCACCGTGAAAACGATTGAAGTCGAACCGAAAGAAGTGAGTGGGGGCCTCACCCTCCAGTGGTACCGGGTCAACCCGGTCACATTCGAGATGACGCCAATATCCGGGGCCAACTCAGGCGAATACATAACGACGAACGACGATATCGGCTACATGATCGCTGTCCGCGCGCAGGGCGACGAGGACTCGGTGGGCGGGTTCGCGCAAATCCTCGGCGGAGAGCCCGTCTTTTTGGGCAATAGGGCCTACGTCACGGATATCACCCGGAACGGCTTCAGGCTCAATCTGTACTATAACGTGCCGGGGCTGTCCGGGGATGACCTCAGGCTCACCTACTATGACGGTGAGAATGAGGTTGAAATCCCGGTCACGGCCGCTTCAGTGGGCGGCGACAATGCGATCTATGATGTATCCGCAACCATTCCCGAGGATGTCGACTTCCTCTGGTTGCATGCCATATCACATTTCTGGCAGTTGGCCGGTGTGGAGGGGCCGGGCGGCGGTCACATGATGCCGGTCTTAACGATTGATATGACCGGGGGGTCGTCCGGCGAGGGAGAGACCCCGCTATATGCCAGGATCACGAGTACAGACACCGACCACGTATACAATGACGGCGCGAACGTAGCGTTCACGATCTCGGGGTTCCCCGCAGAGATGGTCGGTCAGACAGTGCGAATAGCGATTGGCCCGGCCGGCCCGGAGAGCAGCATCGGTAAGGCCGGTCTGATATCGGGGCTTACCGAGGGGACGGACTACTACTATCTGGATGCCGTGGTATCCTCCGACGGTGCGAGCGGCGGCAAGGTGGATGTCTCGGGCACCGTGAACGCCGGCGTCGATCGTGCCTGCCTGTGGCTGCGCGTATACAGCGAGGGCGGAGCGGAGCAAATCTCTCAGGCTGTAGTGCCGCCTCTCGACGATGGAGGTACCCCGGAAGACGATTCCGATGACAAGTATCTTATAGTCGGCCTGGGGCGGGCGCTCGGCGATATGATCACGAGCGAACCAGCGCTCACAGAGATAGAGGATCTGTACAATGTGCCCACCATAACGTTCAAGGGCAGGCTCATTGACATTCCTGAAAGCGCGGAGGATATCTTCGGCGAGATTTCATTCACCAACATAAACTTATTCAAACACTCGAACGAGCTGATTAATCTGGCGGCCGGAATGATGTTCAAGGCAGCCCTTCCCGAAGAATTGCCGTCCGGTGTCGCAGCGGAGCTCACCATCGGTATCGACAGGGATTGGTGCAACAACATCGGAGGCAATCCCGCGAGCATAGCGGTGACGAACATAGACAAAATGTTCGATACGCTTCCGGATGGGTTCGGGGTCGATTCCTTCACCGTTCTAACCGACGCCGTTCAGGATCCCGGTGTTGTGACAAACATGACGTACGTGAACAACACGTTCTCTTTTGACGTTAGCCACTTCAGCAACTTCGTAGTGCAGATTAGCGCGCCCGGAGCACCTGCAAAACACGTGGTCAACTTCGTTGATTGGGACGGGAGGATCCTGAAGAGCGAAGCGGTGGAGGATGGCAAGGGCGCCACACCACCCGCCGACCCGGACCGTACAGGCTATACGTTTACGGGATGGGCCCCCGAGTTGTTTGACGATGTAACGGACGACCTGGTAGTCACCGCTCAATATAGTACGAATATGACCAAGGAGAGCGGCAGGCTCTTGAAACCGACGGGCGCTCCCGTGGTCAACTGGCCGGTGTACCTGTATCATGTCGCGGGTCTCGATAACGATGTGTTCGTCGAGATGGCTACGACAGACGCGGACGGCAAGTTCGCCCTCTATACTCTGAGTAACGAGCAGTACGTGCTCAGATCGTTGGCGTACGACGACACGGTCAAGGACCTGGAAGAGCTGTTCCTATCGGGTTCAGGGAGCAAGGACTTCCAGTTCGCCGCGAATGACGCCGAGAAGTCCGACGGGAAGATCACTGTCACCGTGAAGGATGACTCGGGCGCTCCGGTCAGCGCGGCCGAAGTGAGCTACTGGAGCGACCACAACTGGCAGTGGGGTTACGCGTCCACGGGCGCGGACGGCAGGGCTGTGTTTGAGAACCTCAAGTATCCGAACGGCGGCACAGCCACGTTCTACATGTATGCCTACAAGGGAATGATCTACAAAAGCGCTACGGTTGTCCTCGGCGCGCCCAACGAGGCGGATCTTACCATCACGTTCCCCGCCCAGATGACCATCAGTGGGAGGGTCACCTATGCGGCAGGCGGCGCCCCAGCCCAGTACATGGGCGTGCACGCATATGCCGATGACTGGAGCGGCGGCTACGGATGGACGGACGCGGATGGCAAGTACAGCATTACCGTTGAGAAAGGCAAGGCCTACACTGTCGAAGCGGATCAGTGGGGCCAGTATATCGCAGAGACTCCGATCACGGGAGTGACCGCCGACAAGACCGACGCGGACATAGTACTCGTTCAGCCTCCCGGGCTTCGAGGGACGATCATCAATACGATGAGCGCCAAGTACACCAAGGCGCAGGTCAGCCTGGAAAAGAGCGACGGGGCCGGGTGGACGTACGTGGCCTCGACCTACGCCGCCGGAGACGGAGCATTCAGGTTCGACAAGATACCGTCGACGGGCACGTACAGGATATCCATCGTATACATGCAGAACGACTGGCGGTCGGTGGAGTACACGAGTACTCCGGTCCAGTTCACGGTCACCAGCCTGGCGGCGGGCGATGTCTCGAAGGAGATATCTTTCAGTGTCCCGGTGAACTACAACGACGCATTCAAGGGCGCCGGCAACGCCGTGGCGGCCGATGTGACGACGACCCAGCCGGGCAAGCAGTTCAACGTCGCAGTCAAGTATAAGAACAACCTCGACGTGACTGTCAACTCCGCGGAGTTCGAGGCTGTGCTGCCCACCGGCGTGACGAAGTCGGGCGGGAATCTCCTGAAGACGGAGACCAACATGCCTGCCGGCGCGCAGGGCAAGTTCGAGTTCAGCGTCCTGGTCGACAGGTCGTACACTCAGTCGGTCGTGAGCATACCCGTGACCGTCAAAGTGAGCGGCGTTAAGTATGATTTCGGCGTAGCGAGCGTCGAGGTAGTCGCCGCGACGATCAATGGGCCCGCGACCGGGAAGGCCAATGAGTCCTTCAAGGTATACGGCGACGCGCCCGAGGGGAGTCAGGTCAAGATAGTGGACCTGACGAACGCTAAGATCCTCGCCACGTCCAATCTCAACGGAAGATGGTACTCGGCGAGCATCGCGTTGCCGCAGGCCGGCAGCTATAGGCTGGTGGCTCAGGCAGTCAACGAAGCGAGTGGCTCGGTCATCGCTCAGTCCGACCCACTAACAGTAGAGGTATCGGACGATCCCCTGGCTCTGGTCGATATCAGGTTGAACTCGCAGGACAGCGCTCAGCTGCCTCCAAACAAGTTCACTGGGGTAAGGAACCTAAGCGCCTGGGTTGACAGCATGATGAACGGCAGGGACATCCTGGCCGAGATCAAGCTGAACAAGGACGCGACCAGCGTCAAATACCAGTTCTCTGGCAAGGAATTCACGGCGCAGAAACAGGTCGACGGTTTCTGGAAGGCCAACATCACCGGGTGGAAGGGCGCCGGTCTCAAGAAACTGGACGCGGTAGTGGTATACAACGCCAAGACATACGTTATTCCTATCGCGGAAGTTACCGTTCTCGTCGACCCGAGCGGCTACGTGTATGACGTGAATACCGCCGC
>JAHDPS010000349.1 GCA_018434225.1 Bacillota bacterium | reverse complement strand
TAAGAAAATTAATGGTCTTCTGCCCTATAAAGTATCTCACGGCGGTATAGGCCGTACTTTTCAGAATATTCGCCTATTCGGGGATTTGACAGTAATTGATAATGTAAAAATTGCTTATCACCAGCATGTTACTTACAATATGTTTTCGGGGATGTTCCGTTTACCGGGTTATTTTAGGGGCGAGAAAGAAATGCACGAAAAGGCCTTACAATTTCTAAAGATATTTGGCCTTGATGATAAAGCGCAGGAACTGGCCAAAAATTTGCCCTACGGCCAACAGAGGCGTTTAGAAATTGCCCGGGCTTTAGCGACCAAACCCACCCTGCTCTTGCTGGATGAGCCGGCGGCCGGCATGAACCCTTCGGAGGGGGCGAGTCTAAGAAAGATCATTAGCGACATTGTCGGGCGGGGTGTGTCTGTGATGCTGATAGAGCACCATATGAAGGTCGTCATGGGGATCTCGGACCGGGTGGTGGTCCTCAGCTACGGGCGGAAGATAGCCGAGGGCGCCCCTCGCGAGGTCCAGTCCAATCCGGAAGTAATCGCGGCTTACCTGGGGGAGAAACAGAATGGCTCTGTTGGAAGTTGACTCTATCTTCGCGGGCTATGGCCGGATCCAGGCGATCCGCGACATCGCCTTCTCTATTGATGAAGGAGAGGCAGTTGCTCTGGTCGGATCCAACGGCGCCGGCAAGTCGACGACGCTACGAGCAATATCGGGGATAATACGCCCGAACAAGGGAGAAGTGCGGTTCAAGGGATGCGACGTGACCGGTTTCCCTTCTCATGTGCTTGTCAAGATGGGCATGGCACACGTGCCCGAGGGAAGACAGGTGTTCACCCGATTGACAGTCCTGGAGAATCTGGAAATGGGCGCGTTCCTCGAACGCGACAAGGCAAGATACAAGAAGAACCTGGACCGCGTGTTCTCGCTGTTTCCGATCCTGGCGGAGAGGCAGGCGCAGAATGCGGGCACGTTGAGCGGGGGCGAGCAGCAGATGCTGGCCATTGGCCGGGCGATGTTATCGGACCCGAGAATCTTACTGCTCGATGAACCCTCCATGGGTCTCGCGCCGAAATTGGTCAACCAGATATTCGAGGTGATCAAGGAGATCAATGACGCCGGAGCCACGGTGCTGCTCGTGGAGCAGAACGCCAACCTGGCCCTCGCCACCGCGGACCGAGGGATAGTGGTGGAATCTGGTTCGATCGTCCTGCAAGGGCTGGCTTCGGATCTCTTACGAAACGATATGGTCAGAAAGGTGTACCTGGGCGAGGAGGAACACGGCGATCGGGGTGGGGCGGGTTGAATCTGGCGCGCGCCATTCCGGGAGGGAGGATAGGACGATGTATAGACTCAACTCAGTGGATCCGCACCTCAGCGAATTGCTCAGCAAGGAAGTGCAGAGGCAGCACAGGACCATAGAACTGATCGCTTCGGAGAACTTCGTCCCGCCGGTGATGCTGGAGGTGCAGGGATCCGTACTGACTAACAAATATGCGGAGGGTTACCCGGGTCGGCGCTATCACGGCGGATGTCACGTCATAGACGAGATTGAGTCGCTGGCGATCGAACGGGCAAAGAAGCTGTTCAACGCCGAATACGCGAACGTTCAGCCTCACTCGGGGGTCAACGCCAACATGGCGGTATACATGGCCGTCCTGAAGCCGGGAGACTTAATCCTGGGGATGGACCTGAGCCACGGAGGTCATCTGTCGCACGGCAGCAAGGTGAGCATCTCGGGCGTGATGTTCGCATCTCGGTGTTACGGGGTCAATAGGGAGAGCGAAACCATCGACTATGACGAGGTTGCGCGGCTGGCCACAGAGATCAAGCCCCGGATAATAATCGCGGGGGCGAGCGCATACCCGAGGGTCATTGACTTCGCGAGATTCCGGGAGATCGCCGACAGTGTGGGCGCCTACTTCATGGTGGACATGGCCCACATCGCCGGGCTGGTTGCCGCGGGGGTACACCCCAGCCCCGTGCCCTACGCGGATTTCGTGACGTCAACGACAACTAAGACGATGCGCGGTGCGCGCGGCGGCATCATACTGTGTAAGGCCGAGTATGGCCACAAAATCGACAAGGCGATATTCCCCGGTATCCAAGGTGGCCCGATACTCCAGAACGTTGCCGCTAAGGCCCTAACCTTCAAACTTGCGATGACCGAGGAATTCCGGAGATACGAGCGGCAGGTGGCCGCGAACGCGAAGGCACTGTCGCTGGGGCTTGCTGAACGTGGTTTTCGGCTTGTGAGCGGTGGCACAGACAACCACCTCATGCTGGTGGATTGCCGGGGTAAGGACCTTACGGGCCGCCAGGCCGAGGAGTCCCTGGAGGAAGTGGGGATCGCGGTTAACAAGAACATGATCCCATACGACCCCGCTCCCCCGGCCGTCACCAGCGGCATAAGGCTGGGTGCGGCCGCCATGACCACCAGGGGCATGCGCGAAACGGAGTTCAGGCTGATCGGCCAAATGATCTCCGAGGTGCTCACCTCCCGCAGCAGCCGTGTGACTGAGAGGGTGAAGGGCGAGGTAAGCGACTTGTGCAACGCCTTCCCGCTATACTTCGATAGGGTCGAAGCCGCGGGCGCCACACTTGGCGCCTCATGAACTGGGGAGTGAAATCTCATGCTGTTCTCGCGGATCCTTGAGGACGTCAGGTTGATCCGTCAGTGGGACCCAGCGTGCAATTCGACTCTGGAGGCGCTGCTGTGCTATCCTGGGCTTCAGGCTGTGTGGTTTCACGTTACCTCTCACTGGCTGTACCGGAGGAGGCTGTTCTTTCTCGCGAGGCTGGTCTCGCAGTTCGCCAGGTTCCTCACCGGGGTGGACATTCACCCGGGCGCGGCCATCGGCAGGGCAGTCATCATAGACCACGGGATCGGTGTCGTGATCGGGGAAACGGCCGAGGTCGAGGACCACGTAGTGCTATTTCACGAGGTGACGCTGGGGAGCACTGGACCCCATAGGGGAAAGCGGCACCCCACGATTCGCAGGAACGTCTTCATCGGGGCGGGCGCAAAGATCCTTGGCCCTATTGAGATTGGAGAGGGCAGTAAGGTCGGGTCCGGAGCTGTGATAATCGAATCAGTCCCCCCGAACACCACTATCGTAGCCCCTTTAGGGGCAGTGATCAGGAGGCGGTCTCACGAAGGGTAGACAGATGATCTCGGGCTTCTTAACGAGGGCCGAGACTCGGGTCGACGGCGATCTATAGCCAATGCATCCGCCCGGATGTTGAGGTCGGTACTGTTTTCCGGAGAACCGCGTTTCGTAACGTAATACGGGGCGTGGTTTCTTCCTGTGTCGTCCGAATAATAATTAAAACCCAGTTGCCTCCAGGTTGTGCCTTGAATGCGATGATTTGCTCTCCCGCTGTATTTCGTAATCCTTTGGGCTTCACGGTATGCTGAACCAGCACACCATAATCGCGCACCTTTCTGGCAGGCCGTAATGCCGACCACTCTCAAGATCCTGCTATTGAATTTGGATGGGGACGATCTGCCGCGCCAGTTCTTGTGAAAGCATGTTGCCCGAAACATCATAAGGGAAACGCGACTACCCCATGCACCCTCTTGAAAAGAGGCGCCCACTGGTGTATGATGCAATCATAATTGCAGTACTATGCGGTCAATGAAAGAAGGATTGCATAATGAGTGAGGACGACGTTCTAATGAGGCTGAGCACCCTCAGGCCGAGCCTTTCGGGAAATAGCCTGGCGATTCTCGAGTACATACTCGAAAGGCCGGGGGAGGCGGCCCTCATTGACGCCGCCGAACTTGGCCGCCGCGTGGGGGTCAGCGCTTCGACGATCGTCAGGTTCGCCAAACGAGTCGGGTTCTCCGGATACCCGGATCTCCAGAAACGACTGCAGGAAATACTGCGGGAGCATCTGGCTCCAATGAAGAAACTGAGACAATCCGTTCAGGACGTGGACGAGAGCGGTAACCTCCTGAGTCGCCTGATCGGCCTCAGCGCTGAGAGCCTGAGCGGTGTCTACAACGAGTCTTTGGAGAAGGCTTTCTCTGCGGCCACCGATGCCCTCTGTGACGCCTCAAGGCTTCCGATCGTTGGTATGAGGAGTTCGTACTCTGTCGCGTACTACCTTTCCTTCATGCTGGGCCAATTCATGGCAAATACCAGGCTTGTGTGCTCGGGGACTGAAGACGCGTTCGATCAGATCCTCGACATTGGGACCGGCGATGTCCTCTTCGCTGTGTCTTTCCCAAGGTACACGAGCCGCACTGTGAGCCTGGCGCGATACGCTAAAGGCTCGGGCGCCAGGGTCGTTGCCCTGACCGATACTATGGCTTCTCCGCTCGTGCCGTTTTCCGATATCGCGCTTCTCACCCCTAACCTATCCCCGTTCTACTCGTTTGTCGGCCCTATGGCTCTTGCGGATGCCCTCGTACTTGCCGTGGGCAAGAGATTCAGGGATAGAGTCCAGGCCTCGCTCGATAAGCGCGAACGGGTGCTTATCGAGAACGGGGTTTACGTTTAGACATTGGGCGGTAAGGAGAGATCTTCATGCCGGAGCTCATTGAGGATGTCCAGGTCGATATCCTAGAGGTGCCACTCAAAAAGCAGTGGAAGATATCGCTTTACGCTGCGACGGTCAGACACCACGCCCTGGTGCGGATCCGGACCACATCCGGGCTGGAAGGGTACGGAGAAGCGTCGCCTTCTCCGGCTTTCATGGGGGAGAGCGCCCACACAGTCAAGACGGTGATAGACAAGCATCTGGCGCCGGCGCTCAAGGGCGCGGACGTAACACGAATAGGCGAAATCCACATGAGAATGAACGGCGCGATCGGCGGCATGGAGGCCGCGAAGTCGGCGATCGACATCGCATCCTACGACCTGGCCGGGAAGGCGGCTGGTTGACGGGTATGCGACCTCATCGGCGGACCTGTCCGCGAGCGTGTGCCGGTCAGCTGGGTTGTGGGCATACAGGGGGACCATGAAGCCGTTGAGGAGGCTGTGATGTTCGCCGACATGGGGTTCAACGTTATCAAGGTGAAAGTGGGTAAGGACCCGGACAGGGACGTCAGGGCAGTGGAGGAGGTGTGGAGAGCGATCGGCGACAGGGCGAGCATACGACTCGACGCCAATCAGGGTTACGATGTGTCGACCGCCATCAGGGCGATCCGCAGAATCGAAAGGATTTGCCCTATTGAGTCGGTCGAACAGCCGGTGCCCAGATGGGACGTTGAAGGTCTCGCGGAGGTCAGACGTGCCGTGCGCACACCGATAATGGCGGACGAGGCCATTTTCGGCGTACACGATGTCTTCAAGGTGGCTCGAGCCAGGGCGGCTGACATAATCAACATCAAGATAGGCAAGGTGGGCGGCATCTACCCCGCTCTAAAGGTGGCTGCGGTGGCTGAATCGGCCGGTCTCAAGTGCGCGGTCGGAAGCAACCTGGAATTGGGGATAGGTGCGGCGGCGGGGCTTCACTTCGCCGCAAGCGCGATACCCGTGACGGTGGCCGGAGACCTCATGATAGGCCCGTATCTTCACGAGCGCGACATCGCCGATCGTTGCCTTGAGCGCCTGGTCATGCAAGGGGAATCGGTATTGCCCGCCGGGGCCGGATTGGGGGTCGAAGCCTGCGCGCAATGGTAGCGTGCTATAGCACGCATATGTGGGTGGACCGAGGGAGAGCGTCTAGGACCCAATATCGGCAAAGGGGGAGTATGTTGTGATTTTGGGGCTTCCACCGATCCTTGGCTTCATTCCCATGCTGCTTTACATCGTGCTTTCGTTCCGCGGCGGAGATGTTCTCAGCGTTGTCCTGGTTTCAGTGATAGCCGGCGGATTATTGACGGGCCAGACAGTGATCTCCTTCGGCCAGGCGCTCGCCGGCGCTCTCGGCTCGTTCATGGGTCTCATCGGTTTCATAATCCTGATGGGATCGGGAACAGGTGAAGTGTTGAGCCAGACAGGTATAGCCCAGAACATCGTGCACCTGGTCATCACCAAGGCCAGGGTGCGCACAAAGCGACAAGCGATGTTGGCGACCATGGGCACTTCAGTGCTCCTGGTGGGACTGCTCGGTTCCATGGCGGGCTCCAACGCGATTCTGGCGCCGATCATTATACCGATCGTCGCGCTCCTCGGCATCACCCCGAGCACATTGAGTATACTGCTCCATGGAGCCGGGGCGACGGGGCTGTACCTGGGCCCATTCGTTCCCCCGGTAATAACGACAATGGCGCTCACGAAGACCAATTATCTGCAGTACCTTCTCACAACGGGGCTGCCGATATCGATTATTGTGTGGATATGCACCTATTTCATGGCCATAAGGGTACAGAAGGCAACTGAGGGCAAGTACTCCTATTCGGAAGAGGATATGGTGGCAGCAGGTGAAGGGTATAAGCCCACTCCCGGCGCGATACGCGGGACGTGGATGTTCGCCATATCCATGGCGGCGCTCATCGCCTACGGTATAGTGTCGAAGGCTGGAGCCAACTACGTGATCCCGGTCATGCTCATTGTGGCGTTCGTATCCGGATTGGGCGCGGGATTCTCCTTTGAAGCGGTATTGAAAGCGCTGGTAAAAGGCGGCTCGCGCATGTACTGGATATTCTTCCTATTTGTGCTGTATGACCCATTCCTCAACTTCGTGACTAAATCAGGCGCTTTCACCGCGCTGGCGGACTACCTCAAACCCCTGGTTGACATCGGTGGAGCGGCGGTATTCATGGTGGTCAGCATGTTAGTCGGCGTATTCGGCGTATCTGGGGCTGCTGTCGCTCAAGAGAAGATTATCGATGACATGTTCAAGCCGCTGGTCCAGTCCCTTGGTTTCCCCGCACACTTGTGGGGATTGGTGTTGCTGGTGGGGTCCCAGATCACGTTCTTCGCGTATCCAACCGGGGACATGGTCGGGCAGATGGGTCTCGCAAGGTCCAAGGACCTCAAGTCCATGATCAAGAACGGGCTGGTCATTACCGGAGCGACGTGTGGTTACGTAGTGTTGAGAGCCATAGTTCTCGCGATCACGGGTCGGTGATCGCCTGGAGGATTGAAGCATGAAAGGGCAGATAAAGGTAAGCCTGGTGCAGATGGACATGGCCCACCAGGATGTGGCGGCGAACCGGAAGAAGGTTGCCGCGATGCTCCACAAGGCCTCCGAGTCCGCGCCGGATGTGGTCTTGCTTCCCGAGACTTGGACGTCGGGCTACTCGGTCCCCGTTTTCCATAACATCCGGGCGTACGCCGAGCCGATTGACGGGGAATCCGTGACGCTGCTCAAACGAGCGGCGGCCGCTCACCAGTTCTACCTTGTCGGTGGTTCCTATGCCGAGAGCGATGGGCAATACTGCTACAACACGGTCCCCGTGATCGATCGCCGTGGAACGCTCCTCGGCAGATACAGGAAGATGCACCTATACAGCGCGATGGACGAGGACAAGGGCTTCAAACACGGCGATGATATGCCCGTGTTCAACTCGGAATTCGGGAAATTCGCCGTCATGACATGCTACGACATACGCTTTGTGGAGTTGTCGCGCACTTACGCACTGAGAGGCGCCCGCGTGATATTCGTGGTCAGCAATTTCCCTCGCCCGAAAGTGCACCATTGGCGGACGCTCCTTCAGGCGCGCGCCATAGAGAACCAGCTTTTCGTGGTCGCCTGCAACCGGGTCGGAGCAGCGGACACCTCCACATACTTCGGCCATTCCATAGTAGTGGATCCGTGGGGAGAGATCGTCGCCGAAGCAGGCGAAGAGGAATGCATTCTGGATGCCACGCTGGATCTTACGGCGGTCGGAGCGGTCCGTGAGAGAATCCCCATGTACTATGACCGAAGGCCGGCGGATTATCCGCCAGACATCTCAATGCCAGGCCTGCCGGCCGGCGAGGTCAAACCGTCGAGGCCCGGGGTCTAGAGAGTTGCCGCAAAAGGGGGTGGCCTTAATGACGGGACTATCAGCGAAGATGGACGCCATGATCGCCAACCTTGGCGGGCGCGTCGGTCTGGTGGTGAACGACCTGAAAGACGGCTCGGCCACTGCTCATGACGAGGATGCAAAGTTCAGCGCCGCAAGCATCATCAAGATCCCGATCCTGTGGCGACTTTGCGCGGATTTCGAGAGCGGGGCCATTTCGCCCCATGGAGAGATAGTAGTACGTGACGCCGTGAAGGTCGGTGGCACAGGGATTCTTAAGGAGATGCACGATGGCATCGTGGTCACTGTAATGGATCTGGCCACGCTGATGATAGTGGTCAGCGACAATACAGCGACGAACCTGATCATCGACATGGTTGGCATGGACCGAGTCAATAGGACGATGTCGTCGCTTGGGCTCAGGGATTCGAGCCTGCAACGGAAGATGATGGATTTCGAGGCGAAGAAGGCGGGCAGAGACAACCATATTTCCGCCCGTGACATGGCGCTTCTGTTAGAGCGCTTGGTCACGGCCAACGGTCTCGGGAAGGAATACTGCGATCTGGCTTTGAACATTATGTTGAGGCAACAACTCAACAACAAGCTACCGCGAGGGCTCCTATTGTGTCCCGCCTGCCGGAAGGCGGTCAAGGATTATCCGCAATGTCCCTGGTGTTACGAGGATCTCCGGAAGAATCCTCCGGCCGGCGCGCGGCTCGCTCACAAGACGGGGGAACTCGCTGGAGTGGAGCACGATGCGGGAGTGCTCTTCCTGAAAGAGAGGCCGATCATCATTGTAGTGCTGACGGCCGATCTCAAGAACAACGAGGACGGAATACGGTTCATCGGTGACGTCGCGGCGGAAGTCGCCAGGCACTATTCAGTGTGACGTAATGCAGAGTCGGGGGCGTCCAGGAGACGCCCCCCGGAGGCGAATCGGTCTGAGAGCGAGTATTCCTGCTGATGTGGCATGTCGTATCAAAAAGACGGCCGAGAGTATATCTGATCGGCTGCTCTCCTACACTCAAGAACTCATTTCGGCGGAAAGCCTCAGCGGAGGCGAGTCGGCCGCCGCGCGCTCACTATCCAGGATGCTACGAGAGGCCGGTTTCGACTGTGTGAATGCTGACGAGGTCGGTAATGTCATTGGCGTGATCAATGGGGGAACGCGGGGTCCGGGCTTGATCCTGAATGGACACCTGGATACCGTTCCGGGCGCCGATATGGAATGCCCGTTCGAGCCGAGGGTGGTCGATGGGGGGCGCGCCGTGATAGGCAGAGGCGCGTGTGACATGAAGGGGCCTCTTGCCTCGATGGTGGGAGCGGGCTCGATACTCAGGATGATTGGGGTCCGTCCGCCTCACGATCTCGTGGTGACCGCTTCGGTTCTCGAAGAAGTGGGGGGGAGCGTAGGTTCCAGGCACCTCGTCCGCAATGGCCTGACAGGCCGCCTTGCGGTAGTCGGGGAACCCACGGACTTGAGGGTTCATCTGGGCCACCGCGGCTCCGTGCACATAGACATCGGCACCATCGGCAAGGCCGCCCACGCCAGCATGCCCGAGTCGGGCCTGAATGCGATTTACCTCATGGGCCCGATTATCACTGCCATAGAATCACTCGGCGATCGTCTCCCCGTGCACCCTTCGTTGGGGAGGGCCTCCGTCGCTGCCTGCAACATATCGGCGGAGCCAGGGGCGAGAAACGTTGTTCCCTCGGCATGCACTCTGTCCGCCAATTTCCGGACCACGCCCGGAATGACCGAGGACGGGGTCCTCAGCCTCCTCGAGGAATCCCTTACACCAATCGCTGGGAGAATCGGCGACCGCTGGACGGCCGCGATTGCCCGGAATTCGGGGACGACATACACGGGGTTTCAATTCGACACACCCAAGGTTATGCGGGGCTACTGGAGGGATCCTGTTGGGGCGG
>JAHDPS010000070.1 GCA_018434225.1 Bacillota bacterium | reverse complement strand
GGGCTCAGAGCCAGTCGACGAGCCTGTCGGTGGCGAAGGCCAGCGTCGAGGGGATGGTAAAGAGCGTGGAGCGCATAGGGACGGGGGCCAAGGCGGTCTCCATTGCGGCCGATGAGGCCCGGAACGCCGCTCAAACGGGCGTCCAGGCCATCGAGAAGACGATCAAAGGCATGGAAGAGATAAACAAGACCAGCGAGGACATCCGCGCCAACATCACCGGTCTGGCCGTACACTCGCAACGGATCGTGGAGATAGTCGAAATGATAGGGGATATCGCGGACCAGACGAACCTCCTTGCCTTGAACGCCGCCATAGAGGCCGCGAGGGCCGGAGAACACGGCCGGGGATTTGCGGTGGTGGCCGATGAGGTGAGGAATCTCGCCGAGCGTTCCAGCAAGTCAGCCAAGGAGATAGGCGGGCTCATCTCCGATATACAAAGGGGCACGGAGGCCTCCGTGGGGTCGGTCGAGGCCGGAGTCGAGGCGGTAAAGCAGGGCCTGCACGTAGCCGCGGATTCGAGAGCGGTGCTGGACAAGATAGTGTTCGCGGTTGGAAGCGCGGGAGCCGAGTTCGAGAAGATAGATCTGGCGATAGCCGAGGTACAGGGGGCGAGCGGAGAGACGCTGTCGTCCGTCGATAGCACGGTGGCGGCAGTGGAGGAGGCGACCGCCGCAACAGAGCAGATGGCTGCGTCGAGCTCCCAGGTGTTGAGTTCGGCCGACGCGATCGCGAATGCCTCGGAACGGAACGCCGGGGCGGTGGAAGAGGTGTCGGCCTCGGCCGAGGAGATCAGCGCCTCTATAGAGGAGATGGCCAACTCGGCGCAGTCGCTGGCAAAAATGGCGCAGGATCTGAGGTCAGTGGTGGCCGCATTCAAGATATGAGGTGGGCGCGCGTGTGGGGTGGCGGACCGGCGATGATCCGCCACCCGTGTAACGCGGCGTCCGGCTGGAGAGATTAGTTTTTGCGGGGGTGAGCCGGTGGCCGGTTCGACCGATAACGAGGACCGCCAATCGCTGGATGCGCTCAATGACCGCCTGGAGAGATTCGCCCGGTACATGGAGAAGATGAAGCTCGCGGAATACGTGGACCTGTTGCACAATCCAAGGCGCCTCCTGTACGTCAACTTCATCGCGGGGGTAGCCAGGGGACTGGGGATGGCGGTGGGCTTCACGCTGCTGGGAGCCGTGGTGATATACTTCCTCACCAGGGTTCTCACGAAGACGTTCGTGGCGAACCTGCCGGTTCTGGGAGGTATCATAGCTCAGATAGTGAGGATCGTGCAGATCCAGATCACCCGGTAGTGCGATGCTCTAATATGGGGAGGTGCGCTTATTGGACCCGATGCGGGCCAGGGAGCAACTGCTGGCGGAGGCGAACAGGCTCGCGGATCAACTGGAGCGGCTCAACGCGTCCGGGCTCAGGTTGGGAGTCAAAGACTCAGTGCAGGAGCTTTCGCTGTACGACAATCACCCCGCTGACCTTGGAACCGAGACGTACGAACGGGAGAAGGATCTGGGGTTGAAAGACAACCTGGAAATCATGTTGCGGAAGACCACTGAAGCGGTGAAGCGGATAGACGAGGGGAAGTGGGGGTTCTGCGAACGTTGCGGTAGGATGATTGAATCCGCAAGGCTCGAGGCCCTGCCGGCGACCACGCTCTGCCTCACCTGCAAGGAAGAGCAGGAGGCCACCCCAAAGGCCTCGTCGAGGCCCGCCGAGGAGGAGGTCATAAAGCCGCCGTTCAACCAGCCCGACGAAAAGCAGGAGAGCCTGGCGTACGACGGCGCGGACACGTGGGAAGACGTGGCCGCGTACGGCTCGTCGTACACCCCCCAGGACCAGCCGGGATCCACGGATTACGACGACGTGCACCTGGAGGAGCCGCCGGATAGCGGGACCGTCCAGTTCGTGGAGGGGATGGTGGGAACGGGCGACGGTGTATTGGCAAGCGAGGCCGGCAGGAAGGGGCTGTTGGAGAGGAAAGACCTGCCTTCTCACTAGGTCGTGCGCGGTTGGCGGTCCGGGGGACACCGGTATGGTTGGATCCCCCGGGTGCCGCGTGTTAGAATGTACCCAGCGATATCATGGATTGCGACCGGGGTGAGCGAATTGCTGATTCTTGCCATGGGGGCGGCGACGTTCCTGCTGGATCTCGCGAGTAAGAAGGCGGTCAGGGCATTGATGACCCCGCAGCAGTCGATCCCGATAGTCCCCAATGTGTTTCATCTCACGTACGTCCTCAATCCCGGAGCGGCGTTCGGCCTGTTGGCGTACAAGAGAACATACTTTATTATCGTGACGGTCGCGGTCATAGCGTTCATCCTGTTGTACGGCAAACGGCTCGCCGGAAAAAGTATTGCACTTCAGTTGAGCCTGGGCCTGGTGTTAGGCGGCGCCATTGGCAACCTCGTCGATCGCGTCATCATTGGAATGGTCACCGATTTCCTCGACTTGCGGATATGGCCGGTATTCAACCTGGCGGACAGCGCGCTCGTCATCGGGGTGGCTCTATTCGCTGTCGATGCCTTGTTCGGCGGGGGAGCGGTTTTTCGCAAATGAGGACTGTCTCGTGGCGGGCTGCGGCGGGGGATCACGGAGAGCGCCTTGACAAGTGGATCTCATCCGCCTCTGTGGGTGAGTTCACTAGGTCGCGCGCGCAGAAGATGATACGCAATGGTCTCGTAGCCGTGGACGGTCGCTCAGAGCGGCGACCGTCTTGGCCCGTGCGCGCGGGATCCGAGATAGTCGTGACCATCCCGGAGCCGGAACTCATCGAGGCAGTGCCGGAGGATATCCCTCTCGACGTCGTCTACGAGGACGAAGATGTTCTCGTTGTGAACAAGCCGAGGGGGCTTGTTGTTCATCCAGCCGCGGGAAACCCTCGCGGGACGCTCGTTAACGCGGTGCTGCACAGGTGCGGCAACCTCAAGGGGATCAACGATGTAATACGGCCGGGGATCGTTCATAGGCTGGATAAGGACACGACTGGCTTGCTCGTCGTGGCGAAGAACGACGGCGCGCACAGGTCCCTCGCCGCGCAGGTGAAGGAGCGGGCGGTGAAAAGGGTGTACCTGGCGCTCGTACATGGGATCGTGGCCTCGGACCTTACCATCGATGCGCCCGTCGGCAGGCACCCCTTTCACAGGAAGAGGATGGCGGTCGTCCCGTCGGGGAGGCCGTCCGTCACTCTCGTGAGGGTCCTGGAGGGATTCGTTCACTATACCCTGGTGGAATGCGAGTTGAAAACCGGGCGAACACACCAGATCCGCGTGCACATGTCCCACGCAGGACACCCGGTGGTGGGGGATCGGGTCTACGGCGGGGAAAGGTTGTCGGGACTCGGCGGACAGGCGCTGCATGCCTGGCGCCTTGGATTCCGCCACCCCGTGGATGGGCGGTACCTGGAATTTCGAGCGCCTCCGCCGAGCGATTTCCAGGACGTACTCGATCGGATCAGGCGGACCGGGTGAATAGCTTTCTGGGGGGTTGGCCGTGAAGAAGCGAAGGATCAGGGCACAGATCATGGATGCCGAAGCGATCCGCAGGGCGCTCGTCCGCATCGCCCACGAGGTGCTGGAGAAGAACAAGGGTACCGGTGACCTCGCGCTTGTCGGAATCAGGCGCAGGGGAGTGCCCCTTGCGCTGAGGCTCAGGGACAGGATCAACGAGATAGAGGCGGAGGAGATTCCCGTCGGGATTCTGGACATCAGCAGGCATCGCGATGATTTGACCGGCGAACCCCCGGTCGAGGCGATGACCGAGATCCCGTTCGACGTCACCCAGAAGAGGATAGTGCTCGTGGACGACGTCCTGTTCACCGGAAGAACGACCAGGGCCGCCATGGACGCCTTGATGGAGCTCGGGAGGCCGACTGTCATCCAACTGGCGGTCCTCATCGACAGGGGTCACCGCGAGCTGCCGATCCGCGCCGACTACGTAGGGAAGAACGTGCCCACGTCCATCAAGGAGAACGTCAGCGTCAGGCTCAAGGAGAGCGACGGAGACGACGAGGTGGTCATCGAGGAGTGGATCCAGTAGGATCGGCGACCTGGTTGGCGGTCTCGTTCAGGACGCCGGCGAGCGGATCGCGTGGTTTGACGAACAGCGTTCTCTGGTGGTCGTACAGCACCATGCCCGGTTTGGCCCCTCGCGGCTTCCAGACGTGGCGGGCGAACGTATAATCCACGGGCACCTTCGTGTTTCCTCGCCCCTTGCTGAAGTGGGCCGCCAGCGCAGCGGCCTCGCCGAGTAGATCTTCGGGCGGCCAGCCCTCGGGGGGCCTGCCGGCTTCCCTCGGATACCTGAGGATTACGTGGGCCCCAGGCATCTGCCTCGCGTGCAACCATACATCCTCCGGTTGAGCCGATCTGGTGATTATGTCGTTCTCCCTGTTATTTTTCCCCACCAGTATTTCGCATCCCCCGGGCGATTTCACGACGAACGGCCTCAACGCGCCCGTCCCGCCGCCGGTTTTTCTGGGGCCGTTGGAACCCCTATCCGCTGCGCGGGTGCCCTGGGACACGTAACCCTGGGAGGCGAGTTCCTCCTTCACCTCTAGCAGGTCGTCGATGGTCCGCGCCTGATCGATGGTATGGTCGACCTGTTCCAGGTAAGAAAGCTCCGCTTCTGTGGAGGAAATGCGCTTTTCGGATTGTTCCCTGGCGGCCTTCGCCTTAGCGTATTTCTTGAAGTAGGCCTGGGCGTTCTGCCTCCCGTTCAGCGACGGATCGAGCGGTATCACTATTTCGGGCGATCCCTCTACATAGTAATTGGGCAGCCTGACCTCCGCGGTGCCCGAGATAGGGGCGCCGTACGCGGTGAGGAGCTCCCCGAATAGCCTGTACTCGTTCGCCTTCATGCCTTCGCTAAGGTCCATCCTTTGCGATTCCAGGCGAGAGGCCGCCTTATCGCGGGCCCTTTTCATCACGGCCCTCAGCGAATGGGCAAGTGACTTGAACGCCTCCTCGTCCGCCTTCGCACGGTGGAACGCGTCGATGGCCGCACTCATTGAGGGATACTGACGGCGGGCGAGCACGTCGTATTGCGCGAGGTGAAAGCAGTAGTAATCGAACGGTCGCGAGCCATCCATATACACCAGCGCTTTGACGGGCCCGACCGGTCCCGAGGGGTCGGCCTGAAAGGTGCCCTGAAAGGCGGTTTTGATCTCGCTCGCGATCCGGCCTGTATCCCTTACGCCCGCGGCGCACGCGTGTCTTGCGACGGCCGGCCCCACGCCCATGACCCTGTTCACCAGCATCTCCTCGCAGCTGAGGGACGGGTCGTCGGAGAGCCACCCGTCGAGCGCCTCGACTGTAAGGCGCTCCGGAGAGGTGCGGGGCCGCGAGGGTGGCGGGATGTACGGCCTTCCTGGCAATATCTCTCTGGCCCGGTTTGTGTCCAGGGTAGCCCTCTTTACCGCGTCGAGGATGGTCCTCGATCCGTCGAGGAGGATGATGTTGCTGCGCCTCCCCATGATCTCCGCGGCGATCGTGTGGGTCTCTGGGATCCCCAATTCGTTCCTTCCCTCGAAATCCAGGTACAGTATTCGCTCGTGAGGGGGTTGAGAGACAGCCGCCAACCTCGATCCTTCGATGTGTTTCCTGAGGAGCATGCAGAACATCGGCGGGAGCTTCGGATTCTCCACGCGGCTCTCTGTGAAATGCACGCGCGCGGAATCCGGAGCCGATGAGATCAGCAGCCGGCGCTCTATACCCTGCTTCCTCAGGTGGATTACGACGTCGGGGTTACGTGGCTGGTATATCTTCATCACCCTGGCGCCGGTCATTTCGCGGATTTCGCGGGCGACCGAAGCCAGTACCAGTGTATCGAACGGCACGCCGGCCCCTCCTATCTGCACACAGTATACTATAGGGTCACTCGTGGAACAAACACACGGAGGAGATCCAGCGGGTCCGTGGAATCAGTGACTAACCCCAGGTTCCGGAGGCTTTTGAAAACCATTCGCGACGGGACGATATCGTGAGGACTGACTGCTCGTGAGATCCGGAGGGAGGGATACGGATGGCGGTGTGGCGCTGCTCGAGCTGTGGCGTGGAAAAGGAATCCAAGTGCAAGCCGCAGAAATGCCCGCAGTGCGGCGGGAAAGGGACGTTCGTGAAAAAGGGGTAGACCGTACAATGAAGTTCACCAAGATGCACGGGTGCGGCAATGACTACGTGTACGTCAATTGCTTCGAAGAAGGCGTCTCGCACGACTGGCCTCGCCTCGCCCGGGAGGTGGCCGATCGCCACACCGGGGTGGGGTCGGACGGTCTTATCCTAGTGATGCCGCCTTCATCGCGGTCAGCCGACTTCCGCATGAGGATTTTTAACTCCGACGGCAGCGAGGGGGAGATGTGCGGCAACGGGATAAGGTGTTTCGCCAAGTACGTGTACGACAGGGGCCTCATCGACCGCGCCTCGTTCGCGGTGGAAACCCTGGCCGGCGTCATGAGGCCGGAGGTGTTCCTCCAGGACGGGAGGGTCAAGATGGTCAGGGTCGACATGGGCGTCCCGTCCTTCAAGCGGGGGGACATCCCAATGGCGGGTGAAGCCGGGGAAGAGGCCGTAGGGGAGAGCCTCAGGGCCGGCGGGAGGACCTACACCGTCACGGGGGTGCGCATGGGGAATCCTAACTGTGCGGTATTCGTCGAGGATGTCGCCGCCGTCCCCGTGACGCAGGTGGGGCCGCTCATCGAGAGGAGTCCCCTGTTTCCGAACAGGGCCAACGTTGAGTTCGTTCAGGTGCTGGGAGAGGACGTTTTGCGCATGAGGGTATGGGAGCGCGGGTCCGGCCTCACGATGGCGTGCGGCACGGGCGCGTGCGCTTCCGCCGTGGCCGCGCACAAGATGGGCTTCACGGGCAGGCGCGTCCACGTGGTGGTGGACGGGGGCGCCCTCGAGATCGAATGGGACCCGGAGGGCAGGGTGTTCATGACCGGCCCTGCGGAGGAAATATGCACGGGCATATTCAGCAAGTGGAGGGGGGGTTCCGGCGTTGAAGAGGGCTGACCGCATCACGAGAGTACCTCCCTACGTCTTCGCCGAGTTGAGCAAGAAGGTGGACGCAATAAGGGCGTCCGGAGCCGATGTGATCGATCTTGGCATAGGGGATCCGGACACCCCTAGCCCGGATTACGTAATAGACAAGCTGGCGCAGGCCGCCAGGGACCCAATGACCCACCGTTATCCGCCGTACGAGGGCGACAAGGAATTCAACCGCGAGATGGCGGCGTACTACAAGAAGCGGTTCGGCGTGACGCTGGATCCCGACCGCGAGGTGTTCATGGTCTCCGGATCGAAGGAGGGCCTCGCCCACCTGGTCTGGGCATTCGTGGATCCGGGCGACTATGCCCTTGTTCCGGATCCAGCCTATCCGGTGTACCGGACCCAGACCCTCCTGGCGGGCGGTATCCCGTTCGAGATGCCGCTCACGAGGGGGAACGGTTTCATTCCGGACCTGGGCGCCATACCCGAGGAGGTGGCCAGGAGGGCCACCGTGATGTTCCTCAATTTCCCGGGGAATCCGACGTCGTCGCACGTCGAGAAGGATTTCTTCAGGGACGCGGTGGCGTTCGCCAAGAAGTACGACATCGCGCTCGTCCACGACGCCGCTTACGTTGAGATGACGTACGATGGATACGTGGCGCCCAGCATCCTCGAGGTGGACGGGGCGAAGGACATCGCTTGCGAGTTCTACTCCCTTTCGAAACCGTTCAACATGACCGGTTGGCGCATGGGGGCGTGCGTAGGCAATAACGAGATCGTGTATAAGGGCCTGGGAATAATCAAGACGAACACAGACTCGGGGCATTTCGTCGCCGCCCAGAAGGCGGGCGCCGAGGCATTGCGGCGCGACCCGTTCGCTTTCTTCGCGAAGATGAACGCAATATACACGTCGCGGCGCGACGCGCTGGTCGACGGACTGAAGGCCGCTGGCTGGGACGTCACCAGTCCGAAGGGGACGTTCTACGTATGGTTGCCGGTACCCGCGGGATATACCTCGGGCGAATTCGCCATGATGGTGCTGGAGAAGGCCCACGTAGTCGTGGTCCCCGGAGCCGCTTACGGCCGGTTTGGAGAAGGCTACGTGAGGATCGCTCTGACCGTGGACGAGGCCAGGATGAGAGAGGCCGTACGCAGAATGGTCGCGAACGTCGAGTCTCGTCCGGCTTAGCGGCGACGCGGGCGATGCCGGCATAGATGCATAGCTGAAAAACACGGCGACCACCCTAACGCTGCGGGACCGGGTATTTCAGGTCCCAAGCGGGGGTGGTTGCTTCGTGTCGTGACGGCTTCCTCGATTCTCCGGCCGGCTCGGGCGCGCCGGTTACCGGCGACATCGATGCTGACGCGCGGCGAGAATGGTTGGCCCCCAACGGCATCGGCGGCTGGGCTTCTTCCACCGTTGCCGGCATCAACACGCGCAGGTACCACGGCCTTCTCGTAGCGGCGCTTCACCCTCCGGCCGGGAGGGTGCTTCTCCTTTCCCACCTCGAAGACGCACTGATCGCGGGCTCGGGAGAATTCAGGCTATCGTCCAACTACTACCCCGGGGTAGTCCATCCCGGCGGATATTACTTACTCGCGGGGTTCGAGGTGGACCCGTTTCCAAGGTTCACCTACAGGATAGACGCCCTCGGCGGCCTGCTGGTAACGCGCGAGGTTGTACCCATTCACGGCAGGAACGCCGTCCTCGTCACGTACAGGATCGCGCGCGGGTCGGCCCGTGCGTCGGGGCCGCTGGCGCTCGCCGTCGAGCCCCTGGTCAACAACAGGGATTACCACTGGATCACCCACAGGCCGGGGTGGAACCTGATGCAGAGGATCGTCACCTCCGGCGGCCAGCCGGCTGTGCAGTCCGCCGGACGCTCAGAGGCGCAGTCGGGCGGGCAGTCAGGCACGCAGCCCGACGGCCAGCCGGGCGCACGGCTGGAGGCGCAGATGGGTGGGCGGATCAAAGGGGTCTGGGTCTTCCCGCCCTGGGAGGGCCTGGCCATGTTCATGTCCGCTGGTTCCGGAGCAAAGGGGCGCGCAAACTACGAGGCCTCCGGCGCCTGGTACCGCGACATGCAATACCCCCGCGAGCGCGAGCGGGGCCTGGATTACCAGGAGGACCACTACTGCCCGGGCAGGTTCACCGTGACCCTCGTGCCCGGCGAGACAGCCTGGTTCTGGGCCTCCACCGGCGAAGGTGGGGAGCCTCGCGCAGGGCCCGTCGGGGAGATCGGGGAGATCGATGAGATAAGGGAGGCCGAGGTGGAGGGCCTGTACCGCCGCGCGAGGCCCCCGGCGTTCCTCTCGGGCGCGGCGATACTCGGCAGGGACCCTTCTTTTGAGACGTCGCTGCTCAGGGCAGCGGATTCGTTCATCGTAAGACCGGGCGCCGGCGGCGGATCTCGGCAGGGGGAGGATGGCGCCGTCCAGGTCTCAATCGTGGCCGGCTATCACTGGTTCGAGGAATGGGGGAGGGACGCGTTCATCGCCCTGCCCGGGCTGTGCCTCGCCACGGGGAGATACGGTGACGCCCGGGGGGTGATGCGCCACTTCGCGGGTTACATACAGGACGGCATGATCCCCAACAGGATACCCCGGCCGGGGCTGGAGGCGGAGTACAATTCGACCGACGCCTCGCTTTGGTTCATCTACGCGCTGTGGAAGTATGTCCAGTACACCCTCGACACAAGGTTTGCCTCGGAGATGCTCGATACGGCCGTCGACATCGTCGAGTCGTACCTGCGGGGCACGCGATTCGGGATCGGCGTCACGCCGAACGGCATGTTGTGGCAGGGTGAGGCCGGGGCGCAACT
This sequence comes from Bacillota bacterium, assembly GCA_018434225.1. Lineage (GTDB taxonomy): Bacteria > Bacillota > Sulfobacillia > JABLXB01 > JABLXB01 > SM1-B181. Next base: position 91 of record JAHDPS010000070.1, on the reverse strand, counting down.
CACGTGGATGGACGCGCGGGTCGGGGGTCGAGCGGTCACCCCCCGGGCGGGCTGGGCGGTCGAGATCAACGGGCTGTGGTACAATGCCCTG
>JAHDPS010000337.1 GCA_018434225.1 Bacillota bacterium | reverse complement strand
CCGGCTACAGGGCTCATGCCGCCACGACCGGCGATTTCTCGCATGCAGCCACAACCGGCGATCTCTCGCATGCAGCTGCGACCGGCGATTTCTCGCACGCAGCCACAACCGGCTGTGGGGCTCATGCAGTCACGATCGGCTCTGGGGCGAATGCCAGCGTGATGGGTGGAAAGTCTGTCGCCGTCGCTCTCGGTGTTCAGTCCAGGGCCAAAGCTGCTCTTGGGAGTTGGATAGTGCTTGCGGAGTGGGGCTTGGACAAAGAGCAGGGCTGGCATATCATTCGCGTCAAGTCCGCGAAGGTGGATGGCAACAAGATCAAGCCCGATACGTTCTACGAGCTCAGAAAGGGGCGGTTCGTCGAGTACGTGCGATAGGCGCATGTTGGGAGGGCCGGCTCACTGCCTGGCCTTCGATCACGCGTACGAGGAGCTCGAGCAGCCCGAACACCAAGCCGACACTACGTGACTAAGGAGTGATAGCGAAGTGATACGGCAGACCCATGAAGAGTGGGTGGCAGAGGCTAAGCAGCGATTTGCCCACAAGGAGGACATGTCTTTTGAGTGTCCGGCGTGCGGTCATATCGCCAGATTGAGGGATTTCAAGGCCGCTGGTTTAGACCCTGAAAGAGCTGCCACGAACTGCATAGGCCGCCTTACGGGTAAGGGCGTTAACTTTCTGGAGGTAGGCAAGGACAAAGGCGACGGCTGCAACTGGACAGCACACGGGCTATTTGGGACGCTGAACAAGGGCAGGGTCGTGGTAATGCCGGACGCCAGGGAAATACGGGTGTTCGATTTTGGCCCCGCGACCAAGGAAAAGGAGTTGACACCATGCGCAGGGTGAACCGGGCATTGTGGAAAGGCTGGAACCCTTTCAGTAATTCGCCTAACCCAGGGTTGGGCAGACAGCCCCGAAAATCACAGCTACTGCTTATCAGAGGGGATCTATTTGATCCCCACATGCCGGACATGGCTATTGTCGGTGTCTTGTCGCTCATTGCCGAGGCCAAGAATCGCGTGTTCTTGGCTCTAACGAGGAACCCGGATCGGATGCGAGCGTTCCTGACGCATAGGACCATCGCTAACGATGTGTGGGTGCAGACTTCGGAGGGCCTTTCCGACAAGCCGCCTCAGTGGCCTCTTGACAACCTGTGGCTGGGAGTCGTGGTTCGGAATCAGGAAAAAACCGACCAACGCATCCCGGCACTCGTAGCTACCCCGGCCGCAAAGCGGTGCGTCTTCTGCGCACCGGTGGGACCCGTAAGCCTCGACCGGTGGCTCCCCCACATCAGCCCGTGGTCCCCGACGGAGGTTCCCTTGTCATGGCAGCACTTCAAATGGCCTGATTGGGTGCCCTTCGAGGTGCGCTCAGAGATTGAAGGCTTCTGGGCAGAATCGGTTGGTCGAGGTCCCAAAGAATGGATTCAGAACATGCTCGAGCGGGAAGCTCCTCCCACCGGAGAAGTGTTGACGTTGCCGTCCCTGGTAGAGCACGAGAGGGTCACCGGGCGTTTCATCCACGCCTGGAACAACATCGGCAGGATCATTACTGCGGATGGCGCGATCAGGTGTGTGTGTCACGCCGAGGGTGATCTTCTGTCTATGAAGCCGTTTCACGCGCGTCAGATTCATTGGGTCGTGTGTAGATCTGGGCGAAAAGCGACGCCGCTGCATCCTGACTGGGCCCGGACATTGCGTGATCAGAGCCTCTGTTCGGGAGTGCCGTTCCACTTCGAAGGCTGGGGAGACTGGCTCCCGTGCGCAGCTCCCCGAATGGGCATTGAAGATTATCTCATAATGACGCCTGACGGCGTTATCCGGCCAGGGAAGTGGAAGGAAGCGATGCAGACTTCCGGGCTGGAGTGGGCAATGGCCAAGGTGGGCGCATCCAAAGCAGGGTGTCTGCTTGATGACCACTACTACTGGGAGAGGCCATCTGATCCTCGGCTGCTCTCTATTTGAAAAGGAGAGAAAGCCGCGTGAGCGGCGAGGGCGTAGAGCCAAGCAAGGAGGGGAGTTGCCTTGAGAAGCATGGCCGATTTGTGTGACGAGCTCGCAAGACTTGACCCTAAACTCAACAAGCAGCAGAGGTGCAGGCATCAATTCCCTAAGGGACCCGTGGCCGAGACATCTGATGGTCGTCCGATATTCGAGTGTGCCATCTGCGCCATGCAACGGCATGGTGATTGGGACAAGCCCAATAACGGTCTACCACTTGTTGGGGACGGGGCCAATGAAGAAAGGTACAACTCAATCGACGCGCTCATCAGGCTGTGTGGTGATCTTGGATTCAGTTGGGACCTGCATGGCGAAGGGCGGAGCCTTACGAAACCACTGTTTCGCGAGGATAACGAGATCAGTAATGCGGTGGTTTGGCTCAGGAGTTGGCGCTTTATCGGAGTAGACAACGATCCCCGCATCGCGTTCGCCACCGCCCTGCTCAGCGCAAGCGAGAATGAGAATATCGATGGGATAAGCGAACGTGATAGGAACGCGATGTCCGCTGACGACATGGCGCAGCTCAGGAGACTATGTAGTGCGATAGAAAGATGCACACCAGACTTCTGCGTTGCCGGGGACAGGCCCAAACTGGTTGAAAAGGCCGCCAGAATGGTCCCCGGTCTCCTCGACGAGATAGAACGACTGTGGGCCGAGGCCGCTACGGCGTCTGAGTTACTTGCTCGCTCACAGGTCACCCTGTCGGAGACGGACGTAACGATTGGAAATCTGCGAAGAGCATTGAGCAGGGTCTACCCGAGCGTGGCAAGGCGCGTGATCGCCTTGCAGCAGTTGGGTGAGATTAGTGCTCTTGCGGAATGGCAGAGGTGCTCCCGTATCATCAACACGGCCCTGGCAGTTAAGACTGACGTGTCCCAGGAAAACCGAGCTGCGGAGGATGGAGAATGTCCTCCTGTCTGCGGCGAGACCGGGGAGGGTGCTTGACATGGCAGGTGTAGCCTTCGGCCAACAATACCGCGTAGTCCATCCTCGGGTGCCGTACGGTCAAGAACGCCGTTTCGGTCGCGGGGCGAACTTTGGCCCGGAGTGCCCATACTGCGGGGCCAAGATCGGGAAGGCACACTCTCCTGGATGCCAGCTCGATGAATGCTCGAAATGCGGAGGGCAGGTCAAGGTCTGCGGTTGCGCGGCTCGGCTTGTGAAAGCGTAGTCTCTGGTGGAGCGGGGCTGTCCGCGCGATAGCGCCGCTCCATTCATATCTCTACTTAGGAGGAACGTGCGATGAATGACCAGTCCGAATCTGCTGGCACCATCGAGGCGTTGCGCAGGACAATCAATGTTCAGGCGAGCCTCTTGCAGGCTTGCCGGGACCATCTTGCGCTCGAATGCGAAGAGTGCAATCTCAAACACCTTGAGTCGTGTCTCTACGACTGTTCACATCTACACGATCTCGAGTGCGAGAAGATCTGCCTTATCCGTGAGGCAGACGCCTTTTTTGGCGACGATGACAACCAGCTCCAGCATCTGCGAGTAACCCATGTCTACACGGTTGCCACAAACCTGTGTTCTGAACTCGAGCGGCTCTTGTCACGCGAGAGCCTTGCCCCTCAGACGAGGGCACGACTGGATAGTGTGGTAAGGGCATCGCGCCGGCTACTGTCTGAGGACAATCCCGGCTTAACATGAGACTGCTTGTCCTACGTGTAGAAGGGAGTGGCCGACATCCTAGAAAGGAGAAACACTCATGGGGACCGGTCATTCTTCACAATGCACAGGCCCAGAGACAGCTCTCCGGCAACACGTCGATTCAGCGATTATCGAGGCAAAAGAGTTGTTGAGGGGTCTATACGGGGCTGCCGAAAGTCAATCGGCGGCGGATGCCGGACGAACAGCTGCGTATGCTCTCCAGAGGCACGCCGCCGCTTCCATAGGGCGGATTGCCCTGCTACACCAGGATGTCTCTGCATTGAAGGCTCCCGATCCGCTACTCCAATTCCTCCACACAGAATAGTATGCGCCCGGAGCACTGCCACGAGATAAAGGTCCCGCGGAGATACGCGGGACCTTTATTCGCGTAGTCAAAGAAAGGAGGTATTGCATTGGAGAAGCCAGAGACCAGACTACCTTCGGAGTGCCCGTTCTGTGGTGGCCCGAACATTCGCCACTGGTTTACCAACACACCCAGACCCCTTACCTGGTGCCTCGATTGCATGTTCGGGAAGGGATCTGCTGGGCACGGCCCCATCATCGACATGCACGTCTTCGAGTCGGCCATTGAAGAGAAACAACAGTACGACGCAGCCAGGAAGGCCGAGGAGGAGCGCAAGGAAGCCTTACGCATTCCTTACTTCAAGGCATACGTTGACATACGGTGGCGCGGCAATCGCTACGCGTATCTCGCGCGCACACCTGAACAGATCCTTGGGGCAATTCAGCAGCATGCACCACGGCTTCCTGATCGCAGGATCAAGAATCTTACTGAGATCCTTTCTCTGTTGGATTCCGGTGACTCTCTGGAGTTCTTCAATGGGCCCCAAGACCAGTTCGGGATCCAAATCCAAAAGTGGAAGGCAGAGAATGAGGCTGGTTATCAGACAATAGTGGGGAACGCGAAGATAGAGGACGAAGACTACTAGAAGGCTCCTAGTCGAAGATATCTGAAGTCAGTGGGCAGCGTCGGGCTGCCCACCCTGCAATCATAGATTCTGTGTTTATGGTTTGTTCTATTTCATGCAGCATGTGCTGCTATTGCCGGTCAGACGCGATCTGGCTGGCCATCACTCGTAGCCGTGACGGGACACGAACAGTGTCCGATCCACTATGGCAGGAAGAAAACGTGTCCTCCGAGAGATCCGATGTTTGAGAGCAGGTTCGATACAGGTAAACCAGTCTACGCCCTGGTCAACCGCTACGACCTCGGATCTCACATGAGGCCCATGAAGGAAAGGCATCCGGACTGGTCGCTTCGCCAATTGGCGTGCTGCCTCTATTGGCAACCTGCGGCGCGGCGCCAGTTGATGGCGTTTATCGAGGACTTCCTTCGGCAGAGCCCGGGCTACTCAGTCACGTTGACTCCCGAAGGAATGGGCGTTGATGTCACAACTACGTTGGCGCACGCCGGCCTGACGCTACCTTGGCCGCCTATTATGGAGGCGTATCAGGTGGCAATCGCCGGTGTCCGCCTAGCAAAACCAAAGGAGGGCCTGCGCAATGATGAAGCTTCGGTGTCCGCGCGGAAGACCACTGCGCTTGGAAGGGACTATGCACCTAGACGACAAGAAGACCGGAGGCGCGTCTGACCAGACCATTGAGCAGATCGGCACAGTGTTGGTTGACTCTGGGCAGTTGCTGCTGGTTGACCCGTGCTACCTGGGAGACTGGGTGGACGGAGACTGCGAACCCAACAGCAAGAGGCCCCTCAACAACTACGACGAGTGTTGCAGGGCGGTGGACAACGACAGGCGTGCCGGCCAAGTTCTGAGAAGCCGGGCAATGGATTTTCTGACTGCCTATGGTGACGGGGAGTACCCTGTCTACGCCATAAGAAACAGTCATGGAGCCATCATAATGGCTCTCGTGGATCTGCGGTAAGCAGGAAGACAGGGGTTTCCAATCGGTAGGACGCGTCAAGAGGCGTCCTACTTCTGTTTGTCTGCGTCCAATTCGCCTATGGAGGTTAAGAGAGAATGTCAACAAGCGAGGCAAAAATACCGACGGGGTTACAGCCTCGGTCACGGCCCGAGACAACGAAGGGCCAGACCGCAAGGATTAAGACCGGCTGTGGAAATTTGTACGTCACCGTGAACAGCGATGAGCAGGGTTTCTGCGAATGCTTCACCGCAATGGGGAAGTCGGGCGGATGCGCCGCTTCCCAGGCAGAGGCGATTGCTAGACTCATCTCGTTAGCGCTACGCTCCGGCGTAGCGGTAGAAGCCGTGATGAAGGAGCTCCGTGGTATACGCTGTCCCTCGCCAGCATGGGCCAAAGGTGGCCAGGTTTTGTCTTGTGCAGACGGCATCGGGATTGTTCTTGGCCGGGTGGCCGGGATCAAGATGGGCCGCGAGATCGCTCCCGGTTCTCAGGCACCTAGCGTTAGTCTGGGCTTCCCTGAAGATGCCAAGGCTCTTGATCTGTCGCTGTCGAAGGGCCAGGCCCTCGTGAAACACAAAGGAGCCTGCCCGGAGTGTGGCAGTGCTTTGAAGCATGAATCAGGTTGCTCAACGTGTTCGACTTGCGGATTCAGTGAATGCTCGTGAAAAAGCCTATCCTAGGAGGTAAGAGAAAATGAGGTTCACTATTGATCAGGGCATTCTACTGTCAGCCCTGCAGATCGTCTTGTCGGCCACCCGGCTTTCGCTTCCCCAGAAAACACGTCAAACGTTGTTTCAGGGTCCAGTAAGCCTGCAATCTGGGCCAAATGGCATCACGCTACAAGCCGGCGGTGATTCCGCGAACATACGGATCGATGTCCCTGCTTGTGTGCTCGACAAGGGCAACACGGTGGTCGCTGGCAGGTTCCTGGAGCGGGTGCTCCGGGCATTAGGGAAGAGTGCATTGTCGATTGAATCTGACGAAAAGCGTCCTATGCTCAGCGTCAGCCGCGGCCGGTGTCGGGCGGAAGTAGCTAGGCCCAACGTATTCCCGGATTATCAGATACCTTCGTTGGGTGCCGTAGAGGGGCACAGTATAGAAGTCGAGTGGCCTGTCTTCAACACGGCATTACGGAGCGTTATGTTCGCCGTTGCAGGTAGTCATGCCCGGCCAGTTCTGAATGGCATTTGCGTAAGCGCGGATGGCCAAGCCACCAAGCTGGTGGCCGTAGACGGGGTTCGGATGGCCGTTCGCAGAGTACCACTGGCTGGGATGACTGGACAGTGGGTCATACCTGCAGCATCGCTTCGTCTAGCGGGCAGACTCTTCAAACGCGAGAAGGTAAGGATCACTCTCGGCGAGGGAATTGCGCAGTTCGCCGGCGTCAACGCGCGGGTCGTAGTCAAGTGTATGGAGGGACAATTCCCTCCATACAAAAAGATCCTGGCGCAGATCTCTGCACAGACTACAGTGACTATGGACAGGCTGTCCCTGTTGTCTGTCGTTGAACGCCTCATGCCCCTTGGGCAATTGGCATGGGGGAAGCAGAATCCCGAGATTCACATTAGCACAGATGGGGCAGGGCTTCGATTCTCCGCCACCAACGAGTTCGCTGGCTTGGCGGTGACGGACGAACTCGAGGCGAAGATTGAGGGTAAACCCTTCAGAATCAAATTCAATCCTTGCCTGCTGCGGGACATTCTTCGCTACGCCGAAGGGGATAAGGTGTCTATGGGCTTCAGAAACGCTTATGCCCCCGTGACCTTCCGCGGGGAATCGGAGGGGTGGATCGCGGTCCTCATGCCCTTGAGACCTTCAGAAGAAATGGCCGACGCCGCATAAGAAGGGGGAGGACTCAACCAATGCCATACGGCTGGATAGACCCGGAGATTTATCTCCAGCATAATGGGGTCACCGTTTATCACGTCTATGGAACTGACGACGTGTCAAACGGGCCCCGCACCTACTGGTATGGCACCGATATTGAGTGTGCAGAAGAGGGCGACGGAAGCGAGTACACTTTCGACGTTCGTCAATTGCCGCGCAATGGCCACGATCCAAATACTGACGAGGGCCGAAAAGCCATCATCAGGGAGGCCATTGAGGTCGGGCTCGTAACAAAGGACGGGCTTCGCGGCGAAGCCGTCTAATCGAATGAGTGGTGGGAGGGAAGGGACTTCCACAGCGGGGTCCCTTCCCTCATTCTCCTCCAAGAAGGGAGAGTAAGGCATGAACAGGGCTGAAGTCTTGCGGAATCTGGAGCACGATTCAGCGGTGCTGATGGAGAAGGTTCTCGACGTACATTGTCTCATACTCGCTTTAGCCGAAGATGTGGACCGAGAGTCTATCAGTCCAGGAGACGCCCTTCACAGGGCTCGCCAGGTCGTCAAGGCAATCGAGACTCGCCAGCAAATGTTGGCTCCAGAGGTCCAAAGGTTAAACGAGATGATCCTTCAGGTTGCTGCTCATGCGGCACAGGTGGAAGCACTCTCGTCTGACGGCAAACCGACCTATGCAAACTTGCGCTGGACAGCCAGAGATGTCCAGCTGATCGCAGGACGACAGGGCATCGACCTCACCCAGGAACAGGCGGATCGTATCCTGGCAGACCACGAGGACACGATTTCAGATGCGGCCTCCGCGCGGGGCTGGGAGACAATAAGCCTCATGCTCGGTCGCTGGACGGCTGAACTGCGCGCAGCGTGCGAGTAAACAAAGCCCTGCAACTTGAGTAAGTGCGCGAGGAGTGCAGGGACTCCATGGACAGAACGGGTTAGGCAGCCGTACAAACCCTGGCCGCTGAGTCCAAGGACACAAGAGTAAAGGGGAGGAAAAATCCGATGTACCACACCACTTGCCCCAAGTGCGGGGCCGAGCAACTCACGGTAGTAAGCGGGTCATTCTATGCTGCTGGCATGATGCTGCATGAAGACGGCTTTGCGACTATGGACGCCAACGAGTTCAGCACCGAGGACGAAAAAGTTGAGTGTGGCGCCTGTGGCGCGACGTGTGACCTCGGAGACCTCGACGCCGATCTGGACGAGCCCGTTCAGACTGACGGCGGATCTCATGGGGCGCCAGATTCCACGGGTAGCGATTCCCCGGCCGGAGTCTCGGAGCCCTACGTATCTGAAGGCCGCGACCTCGTTGCGCGGCTGCAGGCAAGTGAGGGGGTGTGTCGGATTGCTCGCCGACTCGTGGAGAGCAAACACCATGTTGCCACTTCGCCTGATGGTTACGGCCACAGTGAAGTTGACTGGGTGATCTTCTACGATCTGGCCGAAGCTCTTCGCCGATGGAAAGGGGCGTGTGCTGATGCCGAGAGGAAAGATCCGGCCTACCTATGATGTCTGGTGCGGAGGTTGCTCGTGCTGGGAGTATGTCGAGGGTGATTCAGGCAAGGCGAGAGCTGCAAGCGCCAGGAAGATGGGCTGGGTCTGGACCCGAAAGCACGGCTGGCTCTGCCCCGAGTGTCTCGGCCGCCTTGCGTGAGGTGAGAAGCCATGAACCGTATGAGTCTCACGAAAGGAGAGCGAGCTGATGCCTATAACAGTGGACGTTTCCAAGGCAACGTTCGTCATCGACACTCTCTTCGACCGCGCGGTGTCGGGAGACCCTGAACTCCTGCGCAAGTCGGATGTCTCAGACAAGGCCTTCGTTGCGGGCGGAAACGCAGTCCTGGCCGCGCTTATGCAACAGGGCGCACTCTCTTCTCAGCAGGCGAGCGAACTCGCCCTCAGGCGACACCCCGTTGAGTGCGACGATTGCGAGAAGGACTGCGAGGAATGCGCGACCCGGATTGACAACCTGGAACCGCTCCCCGTCGAGACACTCCCAGAACGCGACATCCTTATCCGCCGGGGCGGCTACGTGTTGGCCCGCTGGGTGAGGTGTAGCCGGATCGAGTACGTCACCTGGAAGGAGTACCAGTACGACGACGGAAGGCCCACAATCTGTGAATATGGCCACTATTTCCACAGGTATGCAGACGCATACGCCGACTTCCAGAAACGAGTCAAGGTGGCCACGGGAACGCCCTGTCCGAAATGTGGCAGGAGTCTTTAGGCCCTGAGGAGGGAGTTGGGTTGATCTACAAGACATCATGTCCGGAATGCGGTAGCAAGGCGTTGGAGGTCACTTACGGTCGGTTCATTGCGAAGGGCATGAGCCTGTCGGAAAACGGCGTAGACTTTCGCGGAGCCGAAGAGGTGACTCTCGATGAGGAGGAACCTGTGGAGGTCACTTGTCGCACCTGCGGAGCCGAGTTCGAACTGAACGATCTTCGCAAGTAGTCAACACCATCTCTTCTGGGTCAAAGCAGCCCACCCGAACAAAGGGTGGGCTGCTTTAGATCATGTGCAGACAACTCAAAGGAGGTTCCTGGATGAAAATCACTTGTAAGAGCGAGGACCTTGTGAACACGCTGAATGTGCTTTCGCCGGCGATGGCGCCGAGCACGATTACGCCTGCTCAGGGAGGCGTAGTGCTTCATATCAACGAAGGCGGCATCACAGCCGCAGCGAATGACCGCAACCTGGGCATCGAGACCAATCTGCCGGGGGTGGTCGAAGGCGAAGGCAAGGTGATTCTTCACGGGAAGACCCTCTCCGGTATCGCCAAGACACTTGGCGGCGGGGAAGTGGTGATTGCTGAGGGGGATGGGCAGACCCGCCTCACATGCAACAGGGCCGTCTTCAACCTTAATAACCTGCTACCGGGTCTCCCCTCGCCTATCTGGCCAAGGGAATTCGACACTACCGTCAAAATGGACGCAAAGCCGTTCCTGGATGTCATTTCCCGGGTTGCCTTCTCATCTGCCCGCGAAAACAGCAGGCCCGTCCTGACTGGCGTGTGCTTTAACAGCCAGCTGTCCGGCCTTGATGTTGTGGCTATAGATGGGGTGAGGCTTGCCAAGTGTTGTCTTCCGGCAGTCGGGCCCGCAGGGCAGTGGGTTATCCCAGCCGACGCCCTACGGGCTGTCTCTCGAATCCTCTCAAAAGAGCCGTCTGTGATGATCGGATTGGGAGAGACGGCGGCGTGCCTCCAGGCCGGGAGGACCAAGCTGTTCACATCTCTACTTAACAGTGTATACCCAGACTACGAAAAGATTGTCCCGCGGGCGGCCGATCTATCTACGAGTCTAGAGTGCGACAAAGTGGAGCTGCTGGATGCCATAGCCCGGGTGTCCGTCGCTAGCGATACAACAAAGGACGCGGGCATATGCCTCGGAATGAACCCAGGGAGAGTTTCGTTGAAGGCGAAATCGGAAACTGCGGAGGGGTCGGAAGAGCTGGCGGGAGAACTTACTGGGCCGGCTCAGAGGATCATGTATAACGCGCAGTATCTCCTCGACGCTTGCAGGGCGGCTTCGGGCGCGAAGATACGGCTAGCCACTGACGGGCGGGGGCGCCCACTCCTCGTACGCGGGGAGGGCGAAAACTGGTGCGCTGTACTCATGCCGCTGAACGTCCTCGATACTCAGGAGGAGAGTCAAGCGGCCGCCTAAGTGTACACTGGACGCAGGGGTAGGTGTAGAATGGGGGAGCGACTTGGTTTCACAGAGATCCATGGCGCTCCCTTCTTCGTTTTGCCGATCCAGGCAACAACAAGGACCAGGCTGCTGCTGACGGGAGGGATCCGGTGATAGAACAGTCTCATTATGTCACGCCACGCGAGATAATCAACCGGCTGTGTTCCGCCACGCTCCAGGCGGATATCTGCGCCTGCCTGGGGGATTTGATAACACATCTTAGCCGGCGCGGCGGTAGAGCCTTTGCGCGAGCCGCGATCCGGGCGACACTTGAGTCTTTCGGGGGCCTTCTGAGCGGTATGGAATTCGACCGTTATTGTGGCGGCTACACTATGATACAGCCACGGAACGCCTTTCGGGTTCTGTCCGCACTATCTCTCTATTTGGCAGACCCACTTGAGGTCATGGGGACTGTGAGGCAAACGCTCGAGTTGATCTCATCGTTCCAGAAGGCAACGACGACACCGTTGGCGCCTGAGGAAATCCATGCTGTCCTTGGCGGGACTCGGCTGCCGCACTGTATCCGCGTGGCCAGCTCCTGGCGGCCTCTATTGGTGTTCCGTATTGACGCCGCCGAACCCATCTACAACTCGAGTTACTTGTCCGGCATCAATGCGATCATTGCCTCAGCGCCACAGAAGGACCGCAGGCAATGGGCGAAGCAGGCGTTGCTCCACGAATTGGGACATGCGATCCAGGTGGCGCTTACCAAGACGCCGTTTGAGGTGCCCCGTTCCTTTTTCCCGGTTTACGAGGCAACCTCCGGAAGGGACATCGGGTCCACCTCGATGAAGGATCTCTCAGAGGTGTTTGCCGACACCTTCTCAATCGCAGCATCGTATGAAACCGAACTTCAGGCGGCAAACCCCTTATGTCAAGTGTTCCCGCGGTGGATACAATGTGGGCTGTCACGGTACTTTGATGTTCTGACAGGCGAAGCACTGAAGAACATGGAGACCCTTGCTCAGAGGGCTTGGGACTTATCCTGGACCCAGGCTTCGTGGTCTGAATACACCAAGTTCTTGACCGGCTGTCCCGGGTATGCTGACCCCCGGATAGCCCTGCGCGACTCAACTCGGCAATCTGTGGGTAGCGGGCGCCTTCTCTAGGGCTGCAAGATCGTAATTTCCATCGACGGAGAGGGCGGGGTCCCGGGCATTTGCCGGGACATCCCGCCCTTTTCATGTGCGGCCATCGCAATACAATCTCGCAATACAACGGACATTGTGTTGCGAAAACAGGGGTGATCGGGGCCGATTCGGGGGTCTCCAGGGCCGATTATCTCACTTGAGGCTCGCAATACAATCTTGGCATCGGACATGAGAGGGCACAGGGAAGATCGCATGGTGCAGATGAGTCGTATGTAGGGCACCCTCAAGAGGCCGGCATCTGAACCGATACTCTTGGTAGGCGATGCCTAAACACTCAGAAGGAGTGGGACGAATTGAGTCTCCCTTTGGATGTTCTTGATCTGTTCAGGGCCTTCCCGCCATCGTTTTGGCTTCTCATCGGCCTCGCAATGCTTCTGCCACTCATCAAGAAGCTACTGGAGGATTGGCTCGACGACCAGAGGTTCTCCCGGGCAGGCTTGAAAGACATCAAGCGCATGTCGGGTGAAGACTTCGAGAAGTACCTGGAGCGCCTTTTCCGAGACCTTGGCTACGAGGTGAGGCGTACTTCCTATCAGGGGGACTACGGCGCCGACCTGAT
>JAHDPS010000270.1 GCA_018434225.1 Bacillota bacterium | reverse complement strand
CCCGGGGCCGAACGCCACCGCAGCTACCAGGGCTGGAGCTACGGCGGCCGTCCTGATACCCATCGAGATGATTGAGAACTGCAGTATGAAAGACGGCGTGACGAGGCAGCCACCGGTCACTCCCGCCACGATGGCGGCGAACACCACTCCGCGAGTCACAGCCAGCCGCGCCACGGGGCTCCGCGCGCGCCCCCCACCCAGCTCGTCTACGCAGCCCAGAAGGTCGCTAGTAATGATGCTGCCCACGCTCAGGGAGATCCCGGCGGCCGTCCCGACGGCGGCAATGAAGAATGTCCCCATCGCCACTCCCGCCGCCAAAGGGGGAAGATTGTTCATCACGAACAGCGGGAGCGCCTGCGACGCGACTATGCCGGGGTCGGTCACCCGCATGCTGAGACCTATGAAGGTCGCCAGTCCTCCCAACGAGGGAGCGAGCAGCGCGGAAGCAAAGGCGCCCGCCCGCGCCGCCCCCACGGACTTCGCTCCCGCCATCGCCTGCAAGTACATCTGGCTGGTCAGCAGCCCGAGGGTTATTCCAATCCCCGAGCCAAGGTCCACCAGGATCCCGCGACCGAACGGGCTGAGCCAGGGGTGGGCAGGTAACTCGGCGGCTATCCGCGCGGGGCTTCCCAGATTCATCCACGCGGCTGCCGCACTAAGCACCAGCGAGAAAGCAATAAGGAATACCTTCAGCAATCCGACGATGCTGGTGCCCCATAGTCCGCCCAGTACCACGTAACCGGATATCGAGCAAACGACCACCAGGGCCAGGCCGCCCCTTGGGATCGCGGAGACCGAGGACAGGACGGCGAACGACGATAGGGCGTTCGGTATTAGGGAGAGGTACAGCGACAGCGCTAGAAGCACGGAGGCAATCGTCCTCGCCCGCCTCCCGAAGGAGCGTTCGATGATGCCGCCCACAGTCGGGGACCTCTCCTCCATGGGGATCTTGCGCACGACGAGGCCGAGTATCAGGCAGCCTATGCCCGAACCGAGCGTCCACCATATAGCGGACAGCCCGTATTTGTACGCCAACTCCACTGTGCCGATGGTGCTGGATCCCCCGAGTATAGTGCCCAACATTGAGCCTGCGACCAATCCCGGCCCCATGGTGCGCCCCGCAACAAGGAAATCGCCGGCCGACTTCACGCGCCGGCCAGCGTACAGTCCGAGAGCGATAACCGAAACGACGGTGACGATCACTCCCGCCCAGTGGAACGGAGTCAAAGTCAAAAGCCAACCCTCCTGCCGCCTATCCCCGTTTCTTTATCCCGAGGATATTCCTGGCCTCGTCGGGAGTGGCCACATCGCGGCCGAGCTCGGCCGCCAACCTGGATATCCGCGCGACGAGCTGGGCGTTGCCATCCGCAAGCCGGCCCTTCGAATAGAAGATGTTGTCCTCGAAGCCGACCCGCACGTGACCGCCCATGAGGATAGCCATGGTCGCGCAGGGAAGCTCGTACCGGCCTATGCCCGCCACCTGCCAGGAGGAACCGGCGGGGATACTCTGCGACATGAACACCACCTCCCTCGCGCCGCCGACCATGCCGCCGGGAACGCCAAGGACGAAGTCGTAGTGCAGCGGTGGAGATATGAGCCCCCTCTTTACAAGGATGGCCGCGTTGTTCACGTGCCCGGCGTCAAAGCACTCTATTTCGGGCTTCAGGCCCCGTTCCTTGATGGCGCGGGCGAATACCTCCATGGTATTGAACGTGTTCGCGAATATGTCCTCCCCGAAATCCAGTGTGCCGGTAGTCAGGGTGGCCATTTCGATCGCGTCGTGCGCATATACGGATTGAATGCGTTCCTCCGGTTTCATCCAGACGGCCCCACCAGTGGACACCTGCACGATGATATCCGGAGACGCATCTTTGACGGCCTGTATGACGTCCCGAAACACCGATTTATCCTGCGTGGGATTCCCGTCCTTGTCCCTGACGTGCAGGTGGACGACTGAAGCGCCGGCGTCCCTGCAATCCTTCACGGCGGCGGCGATCTCGGCGGGGGTGATCGGGAGGTTTGGATTATCCTTGCGGGTCACCTCCGCCCCTACGGGAGCCACAACGATGATGAGCTTATCCATGAAATCCCCTCCATCTCTGGTAGACCGCTATGCCCACTCCACCGGGTCCAGAGTACGTGCCTATGGCCGGGCCCGTCTCGATGACGAGCACCTCAACCGGCTGCAGCCTCCTCTTCATTTCGTCCTGCAACCAGTCGGCCGTCTCCCTCGTGGCCGCGTGCATCACCCCCACGACGTGCCGCGCTCCCTTCGGCAGGCCGGTAGTCACGCTATCCACCATACGAGAGATCGCATGTCGAAATCCTCTGGCCCTCTCGGTGGAGACGAGACGCCCTTTCTCCACTGCAATGAGCGGCTTTATGCTCAGCAGGGTGCCGATGAAGGCGGCCAGATCGCCGATGCGGCCGCTCTTCCTCAGATATTCGAGGGTAGGGAGGCAACACACCATGCGCATCGAGCGCCGCGCGGACGAAATCACCCTGAGCACTTCCGCTTTGCTCTCGAGGACGGCCGCCCTGGCGGCCTCGAGGACCTGGAAGCCCATGCCGAGAGATATATGTTCGCTGTCCACTACCTGGATATCCCCGCCCACCATTTCCTTGGCCATGTGCGCGCAATTGTACGTGCCGCTGAGCATGGATGATACGTGGATGGAGATGACGGAGTGACCCGCGCGGACTAGACCTCGATATGCCTCCACGAAATCTCCGATGGACGGCTGGGAGGTCTTCGGAAGGGTATCGCTGGCGCTGAGCCGCGCGAAGAACTCGCGGGCGGTGAAGTCAACGCCGTCCAGATACGTCTCGTTATCCCACCACATTCGAAGGGGCACCACAGTGATTCCGTACTGCGCGACAAGTTCTCGCGGCAGGTCGCACGAGCTGTCAGTAACTATCTTGATGGCCACGCCCCCGCCTCCCGTCAAACGCCGCGCCGTATGCTTCCGGTATTCTCGTGACCCCGGGCGTTTCCCTCTTGAAAGAAGCAACGGCGGGGGCCGTCCCACCCTCGCCAGGAACGGCCCCCGCCCGCGCAAGCACAGTATCGCTACGAGGGGAATACCGCTGTCACATCTACCTCCACTTTCGCGCCCTTAGGCAACGCGGCCACCGCGACACACGACCTGGCCGGCGGCGCGTCCTTGAAGTAGCCGCCGTAAATCTCGTTCACTGCGGGGAAATCGTTAATGTCCGTCAGGAAAACCAGCGACTTGACGATGTGGCTGAAGTCCAGCCCCTGGGACGCGAGGACGGCCCTGATGTTCTCCATAGCCCTCTTGGCCTGGGCCTTGACGCCTCCATCGACCATCTGGCCCGTGGCCGG
Source organism: Bacillota bacterium (assembly GCA_018434225.1). GTDB lineage: Bacteria > Bacillota > Sulfobacillia > JABLXB01 > JABLXB01 > SM1-B181. The sequence continues at coordinate 5,377 of JAHDPS010000270.1, read as the reverse complement.
ATCGAGGCCGATCTGGCCGGATGCGAAGAGCAACTGCCCCGCCCTGATAGCCTGAGAGTATGGTCCCACGGCTCCTGGCGCTCCGGTCACGCCGTTTATCGCTTTCTTTGTCAATCAACACACCTCCCGAGAAAATGGCTGAAGCACGAAGCACTCTCACTATTCTCCGCTCCTCAAGCGCTTTTCCTTCATTTCTCTGTACTATCGCTCAGTACCATCACTTAGCGCTACCTTCTAAATCGCATCCATGTACCCAATCCCAGTCAAGCCGTTTACGGGTGATTTGTTCCTGCTATTGTCACCAATGGAGGATTCGACTAAGCACGGGACGAACTCCATACGCAGGTGCAACTATTAGCGTATTGCCTGGAACTTCCAGCCCGAAAGGAGAACTGGGGATGAAAAGCCCTGCGGTTGTCTGTCATCGATCTCTAACGCGCGTACTGGGAATATTGCTTGCGGTGGCGCTCATCGCCGGGTCGTCGCCCGTCGCGCGGGCACTTCCCGAGGAGGCCGGCGTCGAAGCGCGTGACGTCGCGATCTACGTCGACGGGGTATTGCTCACGTTCGACGTGTGGCCGAGGATATACCGCGACAGGTTACTCGTGCCCATGCGGGCGATATTCGAAAAACTGGGCGCGGAAGTCGCCTGGGAGCCAAGCGATCGCAGTATATCCGCGAAGAGGCGCTGGCTCACGACGGACCTGAAGATCGGACAGAAGGCCGCCATGATGAATTCCGAGGTCGGCGCCGTCATGGACGTTGTGCCCGTCATCGTCGACGACCGTACTCTGGTGCCCCTGAGATTCGTCTCGGAGAGCCTTGGAGCGCGCGTCGAGTGGGATCCGGCGACTCGTACAGCAAACATATACATGCCCCCCGCGGATAAGGCGGATCTGGCCCTCGCCCATCCACGCGGGAGAATCTCGGACCCTCCCGGAGACTATCAGCCGGCGCTCGAGGGGAGCCCCCCGGGGGGAACGTTCGCATTCCCGGCCATAGACATCTCGAAGATCATCTTCGCCACGGACTCCGAAAGCCTGTACGTCAAGGCGCAGATGAACGGCGTCATCCCTTCCAAGCCCGTCACGGCGGAGGGGTTCAACGAAGTGATCGGCCTGAAGATCCGTATCGCGCTCAACACCGATAGGAACACAACGACCGGTGTCGTTGCCGACAAGGGCGCTGAGATGGTGCTGACATATAACGCGAACCTGCAGGCCGGACGAGAGACCGCGTCGTTCTTCTCCGGCATAAAGGGCGCGTCGTCATCCGCCACGGGCACCGGCACGGCCTTCGGAAACGCGCTGGAGACTCAGTACGGGAGCCACAGGATCGGACGACTAGTGGAGGGCGGCATCGGAAGCGACTACGTTGTACTGGCGTACTATCTCGAAGACCTGGGACTGGCGAACGGGCAGGAGTTCGACGTCCATGCCTGCGCCGCAGCCTCGACCCCGAACTGGAGCGCCTTCTCGTACGACGAGGCGCCGAACCGCGAACAGAGGGAGTCTATCACAGTACAGGTGTCCTATTAGCCCGCCCCAGTCATATTGATCATGTCCCGAACTGATACGGAAAGCACAGGAGAGGCGTTGCCCCGCAAGGGATAGCGCCTCTCTTTATTGTCCAGGACAAATTGTCCAGTACAAATGGAACATGCATCTCTCCCATTGTATACAGGGTCACCCTAACCAGTCAGTCGCAGATCCTCGTATTAGCAGTACGAAAGGTATTAAGAATGTTAGACTCATAGCCATGATTACGATAAAGTCCGACATTACGAACTCGGTTCCGCATAAAGCCGGCTGGATGATCATGAAAACCATTAGAGCCATGAATAACATTGAGCCATGGAAATAGGAAATAAAACCCACAATGTATCCTACTGTCGATTTTCTGAATAGGAGTATCCCGCCGACAATCCACAACGAGCATATGATCAAGTCCGCTATATTGACGCCCATATCCGGCAGTGGCAAGACCATTCCATTTGCCACGTTGACCATATTCATGATTGCCCGCGCCACGAATAAAAGACCCATTATGATAAGAATGACCCCATATGCTTTGGGATACCGGATGGAAAACCCGGCTTGCGGAGGTTTCTGATAATCAAGCGACGCAAGCAGCTGGGCAATAGCGACCACACCCAGCAGCACAATTGTCGCATTCATAATGACGCTATAGGTATTCCTGACGGCAAAGAGATTCGCAATTTCGTTGTAAAGGACAAACAGCAGCGAACCCGCCCAGCCAATGTAACCAATCTTTTTTTGACGCAATGCCAAAATGACCGACATAAACAGAATGGGAACCCCGAAAAACAGGTTTATGCAGTCATTTGGGAGAAACGAATTATACATATCGGATGTCGGGTATATTTTGTCTGCCAGTATCAAGTTAATAATAGAGTTGGCGGCAAACAGCAGACCGACGACAAAAGTCATTATGGTGATTAGCCGGGAATTCTTCGTCGCCTTCAGAAAAAGGTTCTCGGCATTCATTCATTATTTGCCCCCAAAGCCTATCGCCTATTGTTCACTATGGCGATATCGGCGTCATCGGAGCCATCTGTAATCCGCTAGCTCACGGCGAGGATGATCATGAGTACGCCCGCGAACAATAGCGCCACGTTGGCGGGCCTCATCTCGGTCCTGAGACCGACTGCGCCGATGATGGTAGCCACGACGAGCGCCACCGGACCCACCAGCCCCAGCGCCGCGTTGACGCTCAACGCCACTTTAAGCGAGGCCCGCCTCAGCATGTACACGCCCGCGAGCACTTCTACGACCCCCGAAACGATCCGTACCAGCGCCATCCCAATGAGCGGCGCCCCAGGGCCTAAGGCACCCTGTGATGAGAACGACCCGTGCTTCACTCTTCGGCCCCCCGGTTGATCCCCTCATGGAATGATACTCCCACAACGGCTCCCCAATCACCCGGGGTTCCCGATCCCTCGGCGCGATGCCGTCAGAACCATTCCTCGTAAGCGAATAGGCCGGGAGCGCCGCCCGTGTGGACGAACACCACGTTCTCGTCCGGCCTGATCAGGCCATCTCTCAGGTGGCCGATCAGCCCGGCCATCGCCTTGCCGGTATAGACTGGGTCCAGTATCAGACCATCCGTGGCGGCAGCCAGCCGTATCGCCTCGACGCATTCGGGGGTGGGTATGCCGTACCCATCGCCGACGTACGAATCGTCTATCAGCACGTCAGCGGGCTCGACCACGAGGGGCAACCCGACGAGGCTCGCCGCCTCCGTGCCCAACCCCGCGACGACCTCCCGCAGTCTACCGGACCCCTTGCCGACGCTTATCCCCCATACCTTGGTCCCCGGGACAAACGCTTTCAACCCGAGCAAGAGCCCGGCCATAGTGCCGCCGGAACCGGCCGCCAGGAAAACATGGTCTATCTTCATCCCCATGTCGACCAGTTGACCGGCCATCTCCAGCGCCGCGTTCACGTAGCCCACCGCTCCCAATGGAGTAGAGCCTCCCAGCGGTATCACGAACGGCTTCGCGCCGCCGGCCTTCAACCGGGACGCGACCTTCGCCATCTCCAGATCGACGTCCGAACCCTTCGGGACAAACTCGAATTCCGCGCCCAGCACCTTGTCCAGCAAGAGGTTACCCGGGTATCGGCCGGGTTTGCCCCCATCCAGGACCAGAACGGGCCTCATCCCGAGTCTGACCGCCGCGGCCGCAGTCATCCGCGCGTGATTCGATTGCAGGCCGCCGGTGGTGATCACGGTATCGCAGCCTTGACGCACGGCCTCGGCCATCACGAATTCGAGTTTCCTCGCCTTGTTTCCGCCCATCGCAAGCCCGGTATTATCGTCCCTCTTGACGAACAATCTCCGAAGGCCCAGCCTCTCACCAAGCCTCGGCGCTTCTTCAAGCGGTGTGGGCAAGTCCGCCAGTCTAACCCTGGGCAATGATCCGATCCTCATCCGATCAATCCTCCCAATCGACGGCTATTGCTCATCTATTCGGCATCTATTCCGCGGCGATCTTACGCACCCAGTGGAGCAGCCTGTCGACTTCTTCCGCCGTGTTGTACGGTGCGATCCCAACGCGTACCACCCCGCCCTGCTCGGCAAGGCCCATTCTCTCGATCAGCGTCGTGGCGTAGAAATCACCGTCCCAGACGAAGATGCCTCGATCCCCCAGGAATTCCGCGATTTCAGCCGGAGCCTTCCCCTTCAACCGGAACGACACCGTGGGAGTGCGCCGGGCGGTGGCCGGAAGCCCGTACATGGTCACCCCTCGGACGGAGTCGAGGCCGTCCATCAGCGTGCTCAACAGCGGTCGCTCGTGGCGTTCTATCGCCTCGAATCCGGCAACGATGTCCCGCCTGCGCGATCTCTCGGGGGGCTCTGAGCAACAACACCCGCAGGAGCAGCGACCTGTGTCGCTCTCGATACCCACGCCCAGATTCTCCTCAACGAATGCCTCTCCCAGGCCCGCGATAAAGTCCACCGCCTCTGTGACCCCCGCTATGCCCTCGTGATTCAGAGTACCCGTTTCGATCTTGTACGGGGGCATCTCATTCTGCGCCTTCACTTTGTATGTCCGCAGGTTGTCGAAGGCGTCCCTCTTCCCGTACATGATCCCGACGTGAGGGCCGAAGAACTTGTATGCGGAACAGAGAAGAAAGTCGCATCCGATATCGTTCACATCCACGGTGACGTGCAGGGCCGAATGAACCGCGTCCACCACGCACACAGCGCCGACCGAGTGCGCGAGATCGGCTGCCCACTTCACATCGTTGATCGTGCCTACCGCGTTGGAGGCGTATCCGAGTGCAACCACCCGGGTCCGGGGATTGACCTTCGACTCGAAATCCTTGTAGTCGAGGGTGCAATCCGGAAGGTTCACCTTGACCGATCGCACCACCACGCCGAGTTCCTCCAGGGCCAGCCAGGGCCCGCGGTTGGCTTCGTGGTCGAGATCGGTTATCACCACCTCGTCACCGGGCTTCATCGTGCGTCCGAGGGCGCGCGATAGAGAGTAGTTCAGGGTGGTCATATTGTTTCCGAAAGCGACTTCGCCGGCTGAGCATCCCATGAAATCGGCCATCGCCCGCCGCGCACCGTCCAGAATCTCCTCGGTTTCTCTGGATGTCTTGAACAGTCCATGGGTATTGCAGTTAGATTCAGTGTAATACCGCACCACCGCATCGATGACGCGCCGCGGGACCTGGGTCCCTCCCGGCCCGTCGAAAAAGGCGGCGGTGTAACCGCCCACTTCCTGAGTCAACGAGGGGAACTGGGCCCGGCACTTGTCCACGTCGTACAACCCGGTTTTCAATAATATCCCTCCCAATACGCATCCGCTTGCATGTCCTCTGAACTCACCTCAAACCTCCCGACACGT
>JAHDPS010000026.1 GCA_018434225.1 Bacillota bacterium | reverse complement strand
TCGTAATCATCAAGAAGAGTCTTCTGTGTGGAGTTCTCCGAGCGGAGGCGGCTGAGCTCAGATTGATAACGGGCCGCGCTGACGCTCATCCTCGCGTACCTGACGCATAACGCGCTCACCGTGAGAGCGATGACAGTCAGGACCGCCGCTCCCATCCTCAGCCATGAGACCCGAAGTGGAAACGATATCGCCTTCTCGCCTGAGTGTGGAAGGACCATGATGGTAAAAGACCTGTTATCCTTCTTTGCGGCATTCGGCAAGCACTTCACCACCGTCTTCAGAGACCCCCGCGCTCTTTTCCGACAAAACATAAACCAGCTCTAGACGATGCCGGTTTGATATGTGTTCCACGCGCGGATCTGTTTTCCTTCAGTCAAATTTCCACCTTCTGCACTTTTATCGGATGTTCTTCCAAATCAGTACAGTGCTCGACATCCGCCACGCGCACCGGATGAGGCCCACCCCTACCGGTCCGATGGATCGCACATAACGTCGGCCCTGTCCCCTTTCTCGTCCAACATGTAGATGTGGGGGCCTTTCCGGTAAACCCTGGGCAGCCTCGGACTCAAGCCCGTTAATACTTCATGAGAGATCGTCCCCACCCGAGAGGCGATCTCCTCGGCATCGGGCGCAGGCCCGGCTATCAGGACAACCTCGTCGCCCGCCCTCGCCCCGGGGGCGAGGCTGAGATCTACCATGAACTGATCCATGCATACCCGTCCGACGACCGGAACTCTAACGCCGCGGTAGGATACCTCGCCGACGTTGGATAAGTGCCGCCTGTATCCGTCGGCATATCCCACAGGGACAGTCCCCACGATCGTGTTGTCGCCGGCCGCAGTGAATGTACGGCCGTATCCGACAGTAGTTCCCCGTGATATCCGCTTTACATGGGACAGTTTGGCCCGGAGGGTCAGAGCCGTCCTCAATCCTTTCCAGGGCACCGGTGGATAGCCGTACAGGGCGATTCCCGGCCTCACCATGTCCAGGTGAAACTGCGGATAAGCGAGAAGCGCCGCGCTGTTGCAGCAGTGGAGGATGCCCGGCGAAAGGCCCTCCCCGCAAATCTGATCGACCGTCTCCATGAATGATGCGAACTGGTGTTCGGTAAATGCCGGATCGGTATCCGCGGCGGGGAAATGAGTGAAAGTGCCCTCGACGCCCTCACAACCGGCTCTCTTGAGGGCGCGGGCCACCGCGGCCACTTCCTCCCCTCCGCGCGCCCCGACTCGCGACATCCCTGTGTCAATCTTCAAGTGAATCTTGGCGGGTTTGCCCAACTTGCGACCGGCCTCCAACATCGCCACCGCCAGGGAAGGAGTCCACACCGCCTGAGAGATATCGTATTTCACGACGGATTCCGCCTGGCCCTCGGGCGTATACCCGAAAACCAGGATCGGCGCAGCCAGTCCGGCTCTCCTGAGATGGACGGCCTCGTCGAGTATAGCGACGCCCAACCGGTCAGCACCCGCCTCGATCGACGTTCTAGCCACTTCAACGGCGCCGTGTCCGTACGCATCCGCTTTCACCACGGCCATGATCGAAACGCCGCTTCCGCACCTCTCCCTGAACTGTGCTATATTATGCGAGATGGCCTCGAGGTCCACTTCCACCCACGCCGGCCTGATATTTCCAAGTGAAATCATTTCACCACTCCTTCCAGATACCCCGCACCGGGGAGCTCCATACTCACATTCGGGACCTGAGTAGCGCCACCGCCGCCGCTATGGGAATCGCCGGCAGCATATTCCCAACCGCTATTTTCGTGGCGCCTATCATGTTCAAGCCTATTCCCAAGAGCAGGATTCCGCCGGTGTTACTCATCTCAACGATAGCCGCATCCGATAGAAGTCGCTGGGCGTGGTGCGCCAGCAGAGAAATAGATCCCTGGTATAGGAGCACTGGCACCGCCGAGAACATGACCCCGATCCCCATAGTTGACGATAGTATCGCCGACGTTACCCCGTCCAGAATCGCCTTAGTGTAAAGGATGCCGGGCCGTCCGCCCAATCCGTCCTCGATGGCACCCAGTATGGCCATGGAACCGGAACAGTAGATCAGCGTCGCGGTCACCAGCCCGCGGGAAAACTCGCTCCGCCCCGCGGAAAACCTGGTCCCAAGCCCCCTGGCGATGCTCTCCAACCGACTCTCGATCCGCAAGCACTCCCCAATGACGCCGCCGGCCACGAGACTGAACAGCGCGACCAGAATGTCCGCGGACCTGATGGTCATTCCGATGCCCATCATCGCCACGGCCAATCCCATCGCGCTTGTCACCGTGCGTCGAGTCTCGAGAGATATTTTCTTCAGACCTCCGAGGCCCAGGAAACTTCCAACCACCACCGCTCCGGCATTGATAATCGTCCCTAACAAGATCGCTCACTCCAGACGCTCGCCCGCCATGTTCCACGTGAAACAATCACTTGTCGTCCGCGCCGGCGGCCGCTTCCCGCATCGGCCGCATCAGTATATCCACAATGCGTTGGAGGTCATCCCTGCTATAGTAGGATATCTCGATCCGTCCTTTTCTGTCGCTTCCATCGATCCTCACCCGAGTGCCGAGGACCTCTCTGAGCTCCGACTCCGCGTCCACGAGCTCGGGCATTCTCCGAACCGCGCGCGGGCGCTTCGCCGGCTCTCCGCCGGACATCATTCTCCGTACTATGTCCTCGACCCCGCGAGCCGATAGTCCCTTGCTGACAGCCGCCTCCGCCACCCGAACCTGTTCCAATCCTCGCAGGGGGAGAAGCGCCCGCGCGTGGCCCATCGCCAGGGCGCCCGACCGCACCATATCCTGCACAGTGTCGTGAAGCTGAAGAAGTCGAAGTGTATTGGCTATGTGCGGCCGGCTCCTGCCAACCCGGGTCGCTATCTGCTCTTGCGTCAGACTGTGCTCGCGCCCCAAACGTTCAAAAGCCTCGGCCTCCTCCATCGGGTTCAGGTCCTCCCGCTGAAGGTTCTCTATGAGGGCGACCTGCATCGCGTCCGCGTCGCTCAGATCCCGCACGACTGCCGGTATTCCGCGTAACCCGGCCGCCTGAGCGGCTCGCCATCTCCTCTCGCCCGCTACAAGCTCGTACTTGTCCCCCCGCCTGCGAACGAGAATCGGCTGCACCACTCCGTGTTCCTTTACCGACTGCACGAGCTCCTGCATTTTCTCGTCGTCGAATCTGCGCCGCGGCTGCATGGCGTTAGGCATGATGTCCCCCACCGCGATCTCCATCGGTTCGTCAACGTTCCCGGTCCCCGCATCCGCGATGAGAGCCTCGAGACCTCTACCTAGGCCCCTCTTCGGCACGGCACACCACCTCCTTCGCCAGCTCCTTATATACGTCCGCTCCACGGGACCGGCTGTCATAGAGGGTAATGGGCTTCCCGTGGCTTGGCGCTTCGCTCAGCCTGACGTTTCTGGGAATGATGGTCTTGTAAACCTTCGAGCGAAAATATCTCTTGACCTCCTCGGCCACCTGGATCGAAAGGTTCGTCCTCCCATCGAACATGGTGAGGATTACCCCCTCGATATCCAACGAGGGGTTCAGTCTCTGCTGTATCAGTGTGATGGTCTTCATCAGCTGCCCCAGTCCCTCGAGGGCGTAGTACTCACATTGGATAGGCACCGCCACCGCGTCCGCGCCCGTGAGGGCGTTCAGCGTCAATAGGCCAAGCGACGGGGGGCAGTCTATGAACACGAAGTCGAATCTCGCCCGTATTCCATCAAGCGCCCTCTTCAACTGGGCCTCCCGGCCCACCATCGCGACAAGCTCGATCTCGGCCCCCGCCAGGTCCATGGTTGATGGGACCACGTGGAGGCCCTTTATCGACGACGAGACGATGGCTTCACCCATGGGTATTCCGTTGATGAGCACGTCGTAGATGGAGCGCCTGATCTTCCGCCTGTCGACCCCCAGCCCGCTAGTGGCGTTTCCCTGGGGGTCTATGTCCACCACAAGGACTTTCCGCCCCAGATCCGCCACGCATGCTCCCAGATTCACGGCCGTCGTCGTCTTGCCGACCCCACCCTTTTGGTTGGCGATGGCGATAACCCTTCCCACTCAAATCACCTCGGCATCGACTGCGCCTCCTCCGCTCCTATTCGTCGCCATCAACCCAACCCCTTCCTCTTCCGACACGATGTGACAACGTGACGCGGGCGCCGCCGCGCCCGCCCACGTCTGTTCGACAGAAACCCCACGGCCATCAGGCCCTTTTCGTCTTGGGAATACGCATGATCATCTCCAATTCGCTCTCGGATTCCCTCTCCTCTAAAGTGGCGTCTATCCCCGCCCGCCGCAGTACGACGACGGCGGCCCTGAACGAGTTCACAAAAAGCCTCACATCCTTGAATATCCCGATCCTCAGCCTCGAACGCCTGGCCCCGTCCGAGGCTGAGCCGGCACCCACCCCGGACACTATCCCCTCCACCAATGCCTCCGTCTCCTCTACGCTCAATCCCCGTTCGTCGATGACTTTCAGGGCCTTGACCTGCGCCTCCACATCGACCAGTCTCAACAACGCCCTGCCGTGTCTCTCGGTGATTTTTCCCGCTCTCAGTGCCGCCTTCGCCTCATCGGATAGCCTCAAGAGCCGGATCTTATTCGCTACCGCGGGCTGGCTCAAGCCAACGGCGCGCGCCACTTCTTCCTGCGTAAGGCGGAATTCCGAACTGAGCCGTCGGTACGCCTCGGCCTCATCGAGCGGGTGAAGGCCCGCCCTCTGAACGTTCTCTATCAGCCCGGCAAGGGCCGATGACTGGTCATCATAATCCCTGATTATCGCCGGAATTCTTTCCATACCGGCCATCTTACACGCCCTCACCCTGCGCTCGCCCGCCACGAGCTCGAAACCGCTCCCCGTGCGCCTCACTATCACGGGCTGGATCACACCAAGCGCCTTAATGGAGACGCACAAGTCCTCGAGATCGATATCGGAGTCGCCCCGCGGTTGGAACGGGCTGAACAATATGGAGTCGATCGGGATTTCCCGGACTTCCGCAGGCGAGCCTCGAAACGGCCTGGATTCAGCGACTCGTTCCTTATCAGGCAGCCTTTTCAACCAGGAACCGCGCCTCAATAGAAACACCGCCCTGCCATATTCTGGGTGTAATCCCAGATTTCGGCGGACGGCGCCGTCAATCCTTCATGCAAATCGAGGACTATCTCATGACCTTGCCGGCAGAGGTCGCTTTCGCGGAATCCCGGCCTTGCGAGGGTAATTGTCGGGGGTCGGCCTCACTTTCCCGACCACGACCAGGGATCTCCCTCCCATCCCGAAGGGCAGTTCGTACTCATCGATTCGGGACACGCACCCTCCAAGGATATCGATTGCCTCGACCGAAGCCTCCGCTTCCGATCCACTCTCCGGGCCTTTCATCGAGATGAAAGTCCCCCCCACCCGGCAAAAGGGCAGGCAATACTCGGCCAGCACCGGTAGGGACGCCACCGCGCGCGCCACAACGATATCGAAAGATTCTCTGAGCCCAACGTCTCTCCCCGCGTCTTCCGCCCTTCTACACACCACCGTGGCGTTTAGGTTCAATTCACCCACCACGGTATCCAGGAACTCGCACTTTTTCCTTACGGACTCCAGCAGATGCACCCTCATACGGGGAATGACTATGGCGAGCGGAATACCGGGGAAGCCGCCGCCGCTCCCCACGTCGATGAGCGACGACCCTTCCGACGGGGATCCGCCCTCAAATCGCAGGCCCCTCAGGCAAAGCAGGGAGTCGATGAAGTGCTTTACGATAATCTCCCTGTCTCCCGTCAGCGATGTCAGGTTGACGCGGCTATTCCAGGACAGCAGCTCATCGCGCAATACCTCGAACGCGCGCGCGTGCTCTTCCGTTAGAACGATACCCGCTTCAGACGCGCCGTGCTCCAGAAGCGCGCGCCATTCCGCACGATCCATTGAGGCTCATTCCCCTCCGCTTTTGTTCGAGATAGATGAGCAGCGCGGTGACGTCCGCCGGCGAGACTCCCGGGATCCTCATCGCCTGTCCGACAGATGACGGCCTCGTCTTCGATAACCTCTGCCTGCCCTCCATCGATACCCCCGGCACTGAAAAGTAATCGACATCGCCCGGCAAGGCCCTGCATTCCAGCCTCTTGAACCGCTCCACTTGAGCGGCCTGCCTGGCGAGATATCCCTCGTACTTGACTCCCAACTCCACCTGTTCGACCACCTCGTCCGGGAACGCAGGCAGACCCGCATCCATCCCGCGCAAATCCTGATAATGGATCTCGGGCCGTCTCAGGAGGGCCTCTAAACTCATCGAACCCTGCATCTCCGAGGATCCCCTATCCCTGAGCACGGCGTTGGCCTCCGCCGACGGCTGGATCGTGCGGGCGAGCAACCCTCTCATTTCCTCTATGAGCTCCTTCTTGCGCCTGAACGCTTCGTACCTGTCCCTGCCCACGAGGCCGACGCGCCTGCCCAGCTCCGTGAGCCGCAGGTCCGCGTTATCCTGCCGGAGCAAGAGCCTGTACTCCGACCTCGACGTCATCATCCTATATGGCTCGTCGGGGACCTTCGTGACTAGATCGTCAATGAGCACCCCCGTGTATGCCTCCGACCTCGCTATAGTGATGAGGGTCTCCCCCTTGACCAGCCTGGCCGCGTTTATCCCCGCTACGATCCCCTGAGCCGCGGCCTCCTCGTAACCGGAACTACCGTTGACTTGACCGGCCGCGAACAGCCCACCGACCTTCTTCGCCTGGAGGGTCGGCTCCAACTCCGACGGTACGACGTAGTCGTATTCTATCGCGTACCCCGGGCGGAGGATTTCCGCGTTCTCAAGCCCCGGCACGCTTCGAACCATCTCCACCTGGATGTCCTCGGGCAGGCTGGTGGACAACCCCAATAAGTACATTTCTTTCGTGTCCCACCCCTCCGGCTCGAGGAACACCGCGTGGTGATCCTTCTCCGAAAATCTGACCACCTTGTCCTCGATAGACGGGCAATACCGGGGGCCCTTACCGCTAATAGAGCCATTATACAACGGGGCGCGGTGGAGATTACGCCTTATCAGCTCGTGGGTCTCCAGGGTGGTGTGCGTCAGGTAGCACGGTAACTGGGGCCCGGAAATGGGGCCCGTCATGAACGAGAAGCCCACCGGCCTCTCGTCTCCCGGCTGGGGCGTCATCTTTGAAAAATCGACGGTCCCGGCGTCCACCCTGGGCGGCGTACCCGTCTTGAACCTACCAATATCCAAACCCAGATCGCGTATGCGCGCGGCCAGGCCGAGCGACGGAAGGTACCCCGCCGGTCCGGAGCTCACGGAATACTCCCCCGTGATTACCCTGCTCTCCATGTATACGCCGGCGGTCAGCACGACGGCCCGCGCCTCGTAGATCAAGCCCGTCCCGGTCTTCACCCCCGTGACGTTACCGTCGCGAACCAGGATCTCCGATACAACGCCTTGCTTAATGCGCAGATTCTCCTGGTTTTCCAGTACCTTCCTCATGTTGGCCTGGTAGAGCCTCTTGTCGCACTGAGCCCTCAACGCCTGCACCGCGGGTCCCTTACCGGTGTTCAGCATCTTGATTTGAATGAGAGACCTATCGACGTTTCGCGCCATTTCGCCGCCCAGGGCATCGATCTCGCGCACGAGGTTGGCCTTGCCTGGACCCCCTATGGAAGGGTTGCACGGCATCAATGCTATACCGTCTAAACTGATAGTGAATACGGCGGTGGAGCAGCCCATGCGAGCCGCGGCCAGCGCCGCCTCGCACCCCGCGTGACCAGCCCCGATAACGATCACGTCATACACACCGCTCACACCCGTTCCGTCCCTTCCAACGTCACTTGCCCACGCAGAATTCGCTGAATATCCTATCGACGATGTCCTCTCCGGCCGTCTCTCCGGTTATCTCGCCCAGCGATTCGACCGCATCGTACAGGGCGGCCGACGCCAGGTCCACCGGCAGGCACTCTTCGACAATCCCCAGGGATTCGAGGAGGGCCGCTTTCGCCCGCTCGAGCGCATCCAGGTGCCGCAGGCGGGTCACTACAACTCCTCCCGGACCACCTTCCACGCGCCCCGCCCCTGCGGGCCCCGCCGCAGCTCCACCGCCCATCGCGGCCAGGATAGCCCGCTCGAGGTCCTCCAGGCCACCGCCCGTCCTCGCGGAAACGCGGACGATCCGCCCGATCCGTAGGGCATCCCCGGCGATCCGCCGGACGTCATCGTCTACAACCCGGCCCACTCCCAGGTCCGTCTTGTTAACGGCGACGACCACCGGACGCGACCCCGCGCACACATCCGAAATCAGCCGCTCGTCCCCGGAGGTGATGCCCTGGGAATCATCGAGCACCACTACCACGACGCCTGCCTCGGATATCTCAGCCCTCGCTCTCTCGACCCCGATCCGTTCGACCGTATCCAGCGTATCCCTGACTCCGGCCATGTCCACCAATACCACCGGGATCCCCGATATGCTGGCCGACTCCTCAATGACATCCCTCGTAGTACCGGGAACATCGGTGACGATCGCCCGCTCCTCCCTCAAGATCGCATTCAGCAGCGATGACTTACCTACGTTTGGCAGTCCGGCCAGCGCCACCCGCAATCCTTCCCTAAGAATCCTACCCCTCTCGCCCGTCTCCAACAGGCGTTCCACGCCATTAATGGCCGCCCGTAACCGCTCGGACAGGGCCTCGCTCAGGGCGCTCCCTACCTCGTCCGGAAAATCGATGCCGGCCTCGATCCGCGCCGCGATCCCGATGACCTCCGCGCGTATATCGCCCACCGCCGACGAGAGGCCGCCGCGCACCTGGGCCAACGCCGCCGCCGCCGCGGTACCCGTCCTCGACCGAATCAGATCCAGCACCGCCTCGGATTGAGCCAGATCGATCCTTCCGTTCAGGAACGCTCTGGCGGTGAACTCGCCCGCCG
>JAHDPS010000295.1 GCA_018434225.1 Bacillota bacterium | reverse complement strand
GCGCCTTCAGCCCGCCGAAGGATTTGCTGATGCCATCGACCTTAAGGAGGACCTTCCTCATGCCGCGCTCCCCCCTTGAGAACTGAGAGCCCGCGTAGCGGTGCTCGCTTTCCGTTTCATTCGAATGCCGGTCAGTCCGCCGGGCCACAGGGGAGCCACGACGCTGAGAGCCAGTCCATAAAGGAAGAAGCGATATAGCGAGGCGCTGCGAAGCGCTTCCGGAAGCGCCATCAGTAAGGCGGTCCCGAGGACCGGCCCCGCAAGGGTCCCCATACCTCCGATGGTCAGCATGGCCAGCATAATGAATGACTCCCCTGGAATGAACGTCTGCCAGGAAACGTACAGCCCGTTGTGTGCGTAAAATCCGCCTGCAAGGCCGGCAATCGCGGCAGCCAGGGTGAACGTCAGAAGCTTCGTGGCCCCAACGTTGATGCCGATCGCCTCGGCGGCCAGTTGGTCCTCTCGCACCGCTATCATGGAGCGTCCCACCGGCGAGTGGACAAGGAGTGCCGCGACGGCGGTCACTAATACCAGCCCGCCCAGATTGAGGTAGTAAAGGGACGTTGGACTCGCTATAGATATGCCGAGTATTGATGGGGCGGCTATACCCGGCAGCCCGTTGGGCCCGCCGGTGAACTCGGCGTTGCACGCCACGAGGCTGATTACCTGGTTGATGCCCAGAGTCGCAACGACGAGGTACTGGCCCTTGAGCCGGAGGATCGGCAGCCCCAGCAGGGCGCTTAAGGTCGCCGCCATCAAAGCCCCTGCCACGACATTCACCACAAAGCTGGTATGCAGGTGGATGCTCATGAGCGCTGCGGTGTAGGCGCCGATCCCAAAGAACCCGGCCTGCGCCACAGATATGATCCCGCAGTATCCGACGAGTAGGTTATACCCGGTGTTGACGCACGAGTATATGAAGATCAAAGTGGCGATACGGTAGATGAACGTGGGCAGTCTCAGGATGGGCAACAACAGAGCGGGAATCATCAAGGCGCCCCATAGCAGATACCGTCGAAAGCCAAGTATTGTACCCATCAGATGTTTTCCTCCATATGCTTTCCGAGAATGCCGGCTGGCCGTATCAGGAGCACCAGCACGAGGAGCACCATGGCGATGGCGTCCTTGTACTTCACGGAGACGTAAGCGGCGCTGAACGTTTCAGCGAATGCGAGCAGCAAGGATCCCACCACCGCGCCGGGAATGCTGCCGAGCCCGCCGATGATGGCCGCGGCGAATGTCTTTGTGCCGATTGCGGTGCCCTCAGTTGGATAGATGGCGCCGTACATGGATCCCAGCAGGACCATAGCGACGCCGGACAGGGCTGAACCGGCGATGAAAGTGCTCGCGACTATGAACTCCCTGTTTATACCCATTAAGACCGCGGCATCGGGGTCGAGGATAGTGCCCCTGATCGCCATCCCGAATCGGGTCCGCCTCAGGAGTGTGTCCAGGGCGACCATAGCCGCGATGCTGACGACGATGGACAGGATACGAGAACCGGACAGTTGCATGCCTCCGGCAAGCATTGTAGGTACAGGGATCTCCACAACGAAGAGCCTCCTTGCGGGTCCCCACAGGAGCAGCATCGCGTTCTGGATCATCAGGGACATTCCGATGCTGCTTATCAGGCTCACTATGTGCGGCGCGTTGCGCGTGGGCCGGAAAATGACCCTTTCCACGAATACGCCCAACAAACTCACAATGACCACGACTGACACGAGGGTCAGACCGAATGAATGAGAAGACGCGGCCAGCAATGTGAGGGCGATGTACCCGCTGATAACCATCACATCGCCGTAGGCGAAGTGCAGGAGGCGTAGGACCCCGAAGATGAGGCTGTATCCCAGGGTCATCAGAGCGTACACGCCGCCGAGGGCTAGACTGTTGGCAAGTTGCTGCAGAACCATACTAGCTGCTCCTTTCCATATAAAGCCGGATCGATCCGATTCACGATAGATTGATCCCGGACATTCCCCCCGTTGCCTGGCACAAGAGGTCCCTGATCGCCCGGTCTCTGGAAACGGGTTCGACGGTGACCGGCTCGTCCCCAACGGGAACAGGCGTTGTACAGGCCAGGCAGGGTTTCCCGTTCATGCGGACAACGCAGCGGCCGCAAAACCCCTGCCTACAGGCAGCATGCTTGAAGAACGCCAGGGTCGGGTCCAGGTTTTCGCTGATATACATCAGGACCTGCTGGATGGACGTCTCTCCATCCACAGGGACCTCGAAAGCCTGAAACGAACCATCCGGGCGGCTCCCGTTCCCGTCCCGCCCGCTCGACTCCGACCTGAAGCACCTGACCTCTATCATCCTCTTCATGTCGCCATAACCTCCAGGTCTAGATGTACTTTCGGGCCAGGCCGAGGATGTTCTCCCAGTAGTCCGCGCGGCCCGGAGGCGGCTGTACCCTCCCGGCGACGACCGGCTCGAATCGGGTTTCGGCGGAGCCGGCCTCGCCCTTGGTCGTGACAATACACTTCACCCACTCATCGTTGTCCGTGTACTGGTGGTCTTCACGGAAATGCGCTCCGCGGCTTTCCGTCCGGATGCCCGCCGACTTCGAGGACGCGTCGAGTACATCGACCAGGTTCCTGAGAGCCAGGTATTCAAGCCATTCCGGGTTGTACGCGCGGGATCTGTTGGATAGGGCGACATCGCTACGAAGCACGTTCCTAATACGCCCCACCTCGCTTTCGACATGCTCGATTCCCTCGCCGGTCCTGATCACAGACATGTACCTGTCGGCCAGTTCACCGACGCGCTTTCTGATGGCCGCGGGGGATGCCGGATCCGGAGCGCCGGTGAACACCGCCCGCTGCCGCTCGAATGGCAGGTCGAGCGCGGCCTTCAGTTCCGAAACCTGGTCACGATCCACCTCTTCGGGACCTGTCTCCATCGCGTACTCGGAGGCGCATCCGGCGGCCCTGCAACCCTGGACCAGCATCTGCGTAGTCGCGGCGGACACCCTGTTTGCGCCGAATAGTCCTCCGGCGCACTCCCCTGCCGCGTACAGGCCGGCGACCGCTGTCTCATAGCGCTCGTTCACTCTTATGCCGCCCTCGAAATACTCGGCGGCCGGCGCGATCTCAATGGAGTAGCCGCTTGCCAGGCGCTCTATCATCGGCAGGTAGGACTCGCGGAGACCCGGGATCGTCTCGAGGATCTCCTCGAACACCTCGTTGGGGCAGTGTTTCATCGAGAAGTACAGACCTCCGACTGGTGTGCCCTCTTTCTCGATCTCCTTTGCTTCCGCGAAGGACAGCATGAGTTTGTTCCACTCGGTGTGGAGTGCGAGGTCCGCGATGCCCGGGTCGAAGTACCTCTGGAGGAATTCCTCTCCCTTCCTGTTGAGGAGATGGCCGTAGCCCATGCCCCCAAGGATATATGGGGCGATGCTCCCACGGTGGATGCCGGGCGAAAGCACGGTATTAGGGCAGAAAGTCACCATTTCCATGTTGATCAGATCCGCGCCCGCCCTGAAGGCCATCCCCTGGCCGTCGCCCGTGAGGTCGGTGCCCCCGGAGGTTAACGGGTAGAGGCTGTGCCAGCCCCCGGTCGCCAGTATTATGGCCCTCGCCCGATATTCGACGTACTCGCCGGTGAACACGTCGACCCCCAGTACGCCGCACGCGCGGCCGTCCTTTACCAGCAGGTCCACGGCCTGGAGGTCGCTCACGCACTCCACGCCGCGTTCGACTGCCTTCCGCATCAGGACGTCGAGCAATCTTCTGCTCGAGACGCTGATGCCGCGGCCGCTCTCCAATCCGTTCACTCTCAGGCCCCAGTCAATGAGTTCTCTGACCCTATCCGCGGCGTCTTCCACATACGTTTCGACAAGCCGCTGATCGTTCAGGAACATGCCCTGGTCGACGATCTCCCGGAACCAGGCGTCTTTGCTATCGTCCCTATCGGCGCCCGGGAAACCCATTTTGTAGAGGCTGTTCCCGTCGCACTCCACGTCCGCGGATATGTTGGCTCCGGCAAGCAGCGATGCGCCGCTGCGATTGACCTTGCCCTTGCTGATCACCGCGGTCGCGCAGCCCGCCCCGGCGGCCTCAATCGCCGCCCTCAGCCCCGCTCCCCCGCTTCCGACGATCAGGACGTCTACCGCGCGTTTGTCGCCCATCGGAGGCCGTTCCTCCTTATTCTAGAGATACATCCCGCGACGCTTGCCCGTTTGCACCTGTCGAGTATCCCCGTCGCGTATGCAACTCGCGTGCCAATCCGAACCCACTGGTAGGAGCGTTGGACGGACTACGGTGAAAGCGTTGCCGCACTTAGTGTTGCCGCCGTCGGCAAAGGGATTGTCAGGGTCGGCAACAAGGACGTCGGCAGACTCATTCCTTTCCGGATAGCTTGCGATACAGTGTCCGTACTCCTATCCCAAGCTCGCGAGCCGCGTTCGCTTTGCCTTTCAGGCTCCAGCCGTGCTTGTCCAGGGTCTTGCTGATGATTTCCCGCTCGTATTCCTTGACCAGGGTTTCCAGCGGAGTCCCGCGGAGCGATTTGGGCCTCAGGCGGGGCGGGAAGTCCTCGCGCCCGATGAGCGGGCCGCTCGCCATGTTCATCGCGTACTCCACTGCGTTTTCAAGCTCACGGACATTACCGGGCCAGTCGTAATCCTGCAGGCATTTCATGGCATCGCACGTGAAACCGCCTATAGGCCCATGAGCGACCGGCTCGTACTTATCCAGGAAGAACGTCGCGAGCATTTCGATATCCTCGGGGCGATTCCTCAATGGCGGTATGATGAGGGGGATCACGTTTATCCGATAATACAGGTCCTGCCTGAACAATCCTCGGCCGACCATATCATCGATGTTCTTATTGGTCGCCGCGATGAGCCTGACATCTATGGGGATTAGGCCAATGCCCCCGACGCGTTCGATGGCGCGCTCCTGAAGCACCCTGAGCAGCTTCGCTTGCAGGTGGAGCGGCATGTCGCCGATTTCGTCAAGGAACAGCGTGCCCCTCTGGGCGAGGTCCAGGCGGCCGGGCTTACCCCCCTTTCTCGCGCCGGTGAACGCGCCTTCCTCGTACCCGAACAGCTCGCTCTCCAAAAGACTATCAGGAATCCCGGCGCAGTTGACGGCCACGAAAGGGGCGTCTCTTCGCATGCTCTCTTGGTGAATGGCGCGCGCAAACAGCTCCTTCCCCGTGCCGGTCTCTCCGGAAAGGAGTACCGTCGACGGGCTGCGGGCGATGTGTCGAGCCGCCTCCTTTAGTGCGCAGATTACCCGGCTGTTTCCCTGAATGTCGTCGAAGGAAACGGACGAACCCCATTCGTGTTTCCTGGCCCTCTCGCATTCCGGCTCGCCATGCGCGGTCATCGCCGCGACGAGATCCGACGTCTCCTTCAGCAAGTCAAGGAACATGTCTCGCTGCTGCGTGAGCCGCGAGCGTCCCTCGTCGGTGAAGGAAGATAAGGAAAGGACCCCCAACGGGCGCCCGCCGAATCCTGCGACGGACTGCAAGATCTCCGCCGTCGCGGGGCACCTGTCCTGGAACCGGCACCCGGCGCACAGATCCATGTGCCCCGGTTCGAACACGAGCGCGTTCCCGTTGGCCATCACCCCTTCCACGAAGGGCGCGTGTGTGTTGTGCCCCTTGCGTCGCAAGTACGTCGCGGTGCTCGTGACGAGCCTGCCCTGGCTGTTGAATACCGCCATTTCCAGCCCAAGGACTTTCGAGAGTACGGTTACGAGGAGTTGTATGCTGGGTTGCGCTGACTCAAGGGGGATCACGGAGACACCTCCTCATCGGGCGCGCTCGTGGGACGGTGCCGCGATAGGAGCCTTCATGTACGGATTCATCGACTGATTCAGCGACTGCGATGATGCTCCAAGGGCGCTCACCTCTCCGCTTGCATGCAAAAGACGTGCCGCAGTGGATATGGGGGCGACGGACAGGGCGACATGATAGCGAGCAGGCGGCAGACAGGATTTTACGCCTTTGCCCCGGGGGACGGCCATAAGGTTCTGCCGGCCCCCGGGCGTGGTCCGGGCGTGGTCGATGTCAGGAGTTTGCTGGAATGGACCTGCAGAAATCCCATGTCGGACACGCGCCGTTGTTGATTGTGACGCAGTCAGTCACCACGTAATACTCAATGAACGTTGGGCAGCAACATTTCGCGTTGACGCTGGACGACTCAAGTATCGTCCGGCTGTTGCGCGCCAATTCCACGATGGACTTTAATTCCTCCTTATCAGGCATGGCCCTCTCCCCTTTCGAACTGATGTCCCCCCCGGCGCTAACCCTTTGAGTACCCGATGCAGGGTTCACAGAAATCCCACTCCGGACAGGCCGCATTATTGATTGTCAGGCAGTTTGCCATGATGAAGTACTGCACGATCACGGGGCAACAGCAATCGCTTCCACATCTTGTATCGGGGAGATGCGTCCGACTCTCCCGGGCAGCCTCCACAACCGTTTTCAGCTGCTCTCTGTCTACCATACCGATGCCTCCTTCCCGAGGGCGGCCATTGATTTGCGCGAATGGACCCCCAATAAGGTTATGCGCGTTGGCGGTCTTCTGTTAACGGGGTGGGCGAGCGCGGCTCCCGCATTGAGTTGCTGTCCAGCGCGGCTGGGCGGGGGATGAAGGATCGCCGTTGGAATCGGGGAAACATGATCACCGGCGCTTGTTCCTGGACCTCAAATCCTGGCGCCGGTGGCGTTCGGGCGGTGGAGAAATGGATATAAGCACAGAATGGGACATCGATATAACCTCGGAGCACCTGAGAGAAAAGGCGGGCTACAATCCAGCCAATACCCGGATGCGGAAAATCTACGAAGAGACAGTCGATATTGGTTCCAGGTTGGCAAAGCCCGCGTCCATCCAGGGAAACCGCGCCATTCACCGCATTGATGAAGGGCGGGTACACCTCGAGGGCGGCCTCTCCTTCAACAGCCTTCACCTAAGCGCCCTCCTTGAGGGGGCGGACCACATAGTGGTCATGTGCGGGACAATTGGGCCGGCGCTGGAGGAAGCCGCCGTATCCCTCAATGCCGAGGGAGATATACTCGGAGCCTACCTGCTCGACACATACGGATCCATAGCTGTCAACTTCCTGCTCCAGGGGATGTACGAACGCACAATGAGTGAGTTCTCGGGTTTGAGCGCCACGCCGACGATGTCCCCAGGCCAGCTCGATTGGGACGTTGGCGAGCAGGACACTCTGTTCAGATTGATTAACCCGCGTAGGATCGGCGTGACGCTCTTGCCCAGTTCGATGATGAAGCCTGTCAAATCCGCGACTGCCGTGTTCGGGATCGGGGAACCCTCCAGAGTCCGGCGCGGACGCCTTGTTTGCGAGTTATGTCACAGGAGGGACGCCTGCGCGTACCGGACAACTGTGCGGAACCGGTTCAGGGACGCCTACCCGCTCGTGCCTGCCTTCCCGGCCTTGTAGATCTCGACGGCCTTCCGCATGAAGGAATGCACGTCGATATCGTTCTCATACTCCCTCCGGAACTCTTCCGGAGCATGCTCGAGGCCGCTGTACGCTTTTTCGAGGCCGGCCGCTATGCCCGGGTCGCCGCCGGTGAATTCCTCCACCAGGCCCGCCCATTTGGCCGCAAGCGCCTGCGCTTCCGCACTCGCGGGGTCCTTGTCGAGGATCCTCTTCGCGGCTTCGAACAGATCCGCCCATTCCCTCTGAACGCGCGCCTGGTCCCTCGGCGTGAACTCCCTTCGCCCCAGTGATTCCAGCTGTTCCCTCGTGTAGAACCTCTTGAACCATTCGTATTTCTGTTCCATCTGTATCGCCTTGATCACCCGCGTGAGAGATTCCCAGTCCAGATCTTGCGCCATTTCGAGCGTTGCCTGCAGGTTCTCGATGGCGCCGATCACTGCGTCGATCTGCCCGCGCTTCTCGTGCATCATCTGCCTCTGGATCTCCAGGGACTCCCGGATACCCATGGGGCTGGCGGCGAGCATTTGGCGTATCTGTTCCAGGGAGAATCCCAGGAACTTGAGAGCCAGGATCTGCTGCAACGCTATCAGATCGCGATCTGCGTATCGGCGGTGCCCCGCCGCGGTCACGACTGACGGCCGCAGGAGACCGGCGCGATGGTAGAATCGGAGCGTCCGGACGGTGACTCCGGCCTTCTCGGCGAACCGGCTGGTTGTGTAGTATCCCGGGTCCAAGGCTCAAGCCTCCTTTCGATGACGAGCCTACATCATGACGTAACGTCACCCGCAAGATCCAATTTTATCATGAAATATAATGGGCGCCCTGAATGAGCAGGGTTCTCGGCGCGTTGCTTGAAAGATCCTAGAACATCATTGTAGAGACATCGCGCTGTCTTTTCGATGGGAGCCGGCGTCTCGCAGGGGGCCGATGGCATGAATCTCGGGAAACGACTCGGGGAAGAAGTCCTGGTTTTCGATGGTGCGACAGGCACAATGCTGCAGGGTCTCGGGCTTCCGGCGGGGCATTGCCCCGACGCCTGGTGCCTGGCAGAACCCGCCATGGTCGCCTCGGTGCACGGACGGTACGTGGAGGCCGGCGCGCACATCGTGGAGACGAATACCTTCGGGGCTACTCCGGTCCGCCTTTCCCACTATGGTCTCCAGGACAGAGTCAGGGATATCAATCTGGCGGCGGTCCGCATCGCCAGGGAGGCGGTGGCCGGTCGGGCGATGGTGGCTGGATCCATGGGGCCGCTCGGCGTCATGATGGAGCCGCTGGGAGATGTCTCGTTCGATATGGCTTACAGGGAATTCGCGGCGCAGGCCGGGGCATTCGGCGAGGCGCGTCCCGATTTCATAATCATCGAGACCATCGGGGACCTGAACGAAATCAGGGCGGCGATCCTCGCATGCAGGGACCGCGCCCCGGGGATCAAGATCATCGCCCAGATGACCATGGGAGCGGACGGGCGCACGTTCACCGGGACAGACCCGGAGACCGCCGGCCTCGTTTTGCAATCGCTGGGGGCTGACGTCATCGGGTTCAACTGTTCCGTCGGCCCCGATTCCCTGTTGAGTGCGGTCGAGCGTATCCGCCGGGTGGCCCGCGTCCCGGTTTCCGTCCAACCCAACGCGGGGATGCCGGTGCTGCAACCGGACGGTACGACCACGTTCCCCATGGGGCCCGAGGAGTTTGCGTCCTATGGCCCGAGACTGGTGGGGGCTGGGGCCGCCATAGTGGGGGGGTGCTGCG
>JAHDPS010000330.1 GCA_018434225.1 Bacillota bacterium | reverse complement strand
GTCCGGCGTACTTCAACACGAATAGGGCGTCCACCACCGAGAACTTGTGCAGGAGCGAAAGGAATATGTGAAACCCGTGCGGGTAGATACCGTCGTGAAACAGCTGCCGGCGCTCAATATACTTCATCCACGCGAGCGTAACGTAAGAATCCGACAGCGCGGGCGCCGCGTTCGCTATCGCATCGAGGAACCGCAGATAGGCCGAGTACCCCAGCACTAAGGCCAGCAGAAGCCCATCGACAACGTCGATCTTCCTCCTCATTACCGACATGACGCGCCGCAGGCAGAGGGCAGCGACGCGACAGCATGACTCCGCGAACCCCGAAACGCTCAACTCATAATCGGCCAGATCGAGCCCCTTAACGGTGAGGCGGGCTCGGAGTCTGGCCCGCTCCTCGGGGGTCCTGGAGGCGCGCAAGCGCCATAGACCGGTGCAGAGGAACACGACCAGGATCGAAATCACCTCGTATAGCCGCACGGCCGCGAGCGCGTAGGCCGCCACCTGGCAGAGGAACACCATCCTGACAAGGTTGGAGTAGAAAACATCGAGCGCGGGAACATCCCGCTCCTGCCTGAATAATACCATCGGGAGCAGCACGAACAGGCCCGCGAAAGCGAGGCCGATCCTGACGAGCGCCCCGGCTACGAGAATCGAATGGTACACGCTATCCCATCCTAGAGCGACGCATAATAGTAGTAGTCGAGAGAGCGCAACACCTTGAATACCCCCCTCGATCCGGCGACCGCGAAAACGACGGCGCCGGCGAGAAGGCCCGCCACCGCCCATTGGTAGCCGATCACCCGGCTTGCCACGAACCCGACGGCGAAATCAACGATCAACGCCTCGGAAATCGCTGTAACGGCCATCTCGGGCCTGGAAAGGCAGAACAATACCAGCGCATTTAGCAACCCCGCGGCAAGAAACACGTAGGCTACGAGCGACCAGTTAAACACGGTCCACGAAACCGGGTTGGTCGATACGTATACATCGAACAGCTTCATTTTTTCCAGTGAAATGATGAATTGGCGCATGAAATAACCGCTGGCTGCGGACAACGCGGAATACAGCGCGAGCTGTCTCGTGTACATCCTCACGTACATCCGGCCGTACTCCTTCGAATCCGCGCTCGAGATAGTTTTTTGGGACTGCAGCAGGCTATCCACGAACTGCTCCAGTATCATCTCCACGGCTCCCATGGGGATGATGAGCGATAGGATCGCCCAGTCAAGTCCCAGCTCGTACTGCCCGCGGAACCATATGACGTAGGGCATGTAGACGTCGTTCGTGGACCAGCTGATCATCCTGTCGAGATATAGGAAAGCGAAGTACATGAGCCCGTAAACAAAATACGGGACGCTCGTATAGACGACCAGGGATGCCCTGGGCAGGGGCGCCACCTCGTGGGCGTGTTCCTTGCGCCTCTCGGCCGATAGAAAGAGATGCGCGGCAAGCCCCAGTGAGGCTACGGCCGTAATAGAAAGCGCGAGTATCTGGGAGGTTATTATCGTCAACCTCAGCTTTTCGTGCAACAGAATGACGATGCCGATTCCGGCAGTCATCACGAGGGTGAACAGCACCTCTCTTCGCAGCATGTACAATATCGTGATGGAGAGCCAGATCGCAGACAGGAACAGGTAGTACACGAACGTGAACCACGCCATGCTCCATGGGAATACGGCGAAGGCCCAGTTGATGAAGAATACTCCAACCCCTACCACCAGGGTCGTGATAACACCGATCGTCACTATGCGAAACGAGAGCCTGCGCGCAAGCCCGTATTCGTCCTGGGATATGTACATCAGGCCTCTCCTCGCGATGGCCTGAGTGAACCCGCCCGTGGCCACGAAACTCATCGCCGTACCGGCCGCTATGGCCGTTGCGTTCTCCACGGAGAAATACTGGTAGGACCATAATGAGTACCTTATCGTGAGCATCGCGGCGATCGAAATCGTCATGGGCATGGCGAACATGGTTCCTCGAAGGAATTGCTTGATCGCGATCAGAAGGCCCAACAACACCGGGATCTTGCGCGGGCGAACGATCGTCTCGGCCGTTATGCTTGGGATCATTCTAAATACGGCCTGAGCCAGCTCGAACACGTCCTCAAAGCCGAAGCGCTCGAGGGCGAGGGAATCGGTCCACGACATGGATTCCAGCACAGCCGCCACCTCGAGGGAATCGCGGGGGAACTTGGTTACCCCGGCGACTTCCCTGGACAACGCGCCCAAGTCCTCGGGGAACCAACCACCGGTTGCAGCGGAGCGATCATCAGTCATGTGTTGGCTCCCAACCAAGGCTATGAATTACTGGCGGCCTTCTCATCGGGGCTGAGGCCGGGTATCGTCATGTTAACGATCAATTCCGCGAGCTTCCCGGCCGAGCGCGATTTCTCGACTATCTCAGGGGTAATAATGCCTCCCTTACCCGCGATCAGTCCACCTTCAAGGTCGTATATGTCGGTGCCGGAAATTCGCCCCACCAGGTATTGCATCCTTCTCGAACTGATCTGCGAATCCACAGTATTCTCGGCCGGCGCGGCGGATAACGCGGCGGCTTTCGCGGTGATAGGCGTAGGTGCGCCGGATACTCCGGCCGACCTCATGCCTGCTCGTATCCTGTCGAGGGTGTAGGAGGCGATCCTGGGCTGCGCGGAATCGACGCGCGTGTCCGCTTCTGACACCGGAGCGCGCTTCAGTTCGTCCACCCAGGTATTGTGCACGATCAGGGCATCCCGCTTCACGGCGATCACAGCGCTGGCCGGTATGATCGCCGCGAATTTCAACGGGGACTCCTGTCCCTGCGGCTCGATTTCATAACCGCACACCTTGTCTTTCGCCTTGTCCAGCACCAGGCTCCGGACCCGGCCGATCTCCTGGCCGTCCTGGGACAAGGCCTTGACCGACTGTATGCTCACATCGACCTCGAGGAACCCCCCAGATGTCGTGGCGGAGAACGGAGCGTTTCGCCCGGATGTCTCCATTATGTGACCAGCGATCTTCTGCGAACGCTCGACTCGCTCGGAAGAGGAATCTCGCTCGAGGGCGCGGCGAACACCGAGCGCCATCTCGCGGATATCCTCGCGGATGGCGGAAACCTGTTTATCCAGCCCCATAATGTACAGTCTCTGTTCTTCCGAATATCTCTCGCCCTCGGCCATGATGCCTTCCGCCCTGTATTCCGCTGCCTCGACGAGGCATTGGGCCGTCGCTTCGGCCTTCTGCATCGCTTTCTCGTAGCAGGCGTTGCGCAGTCGATATGACTCAAGCTCGCTGCGCTCCTTCGAAAGGCGCGCGGATAGCTCGCGCTGGGTCTCCAGGGCGGCGTTCATCTCTTCTTCGGCAATGGAGACGCGCGCGCTCAATTCGCGCTCCATCATTTCGATGTGCGCGCGCACCTCGCCAGCCCTGTACCCCAGGATTCCTCCCGGGATAGCCAATTCCACGGGAAGCCCCCCCCCGTCTTCCTAGTCGTTAGGACGCTCTTTCAGAGACTCCTCGATATCGCCCGCACTGACCACGGGCGGTGAATTCAAGGACTCGTCAATAGCATTCAGCACCTGCGAAAACGTCGACTTGAATCGCTCCAGCTCCTTGCGCATCCCGTCCATCTCGGCCCGCTTGACCGCTATTTCAGCCAGGACCCGCCGCTTTTGCTCCTCGACCGCCTTCCTGGCATCCTCCTCGATAGTCCCGGCCCTCATCTGCGCCGCTATTATGGCCTGGGCGACGGCGCGTTCCTTCTCCCGGTAACCGTCGATCTCCTTCTGAATGCCCTCTATCTGATCCTTGAGGCCGGCATTTGATTGGCTTACGCTTTCAGCCTCCGCGCGAAGATGCGCGACTCTTCCCTCGGCGTCTCGAACCATACCATCGATGTACTCATCCACAGCGGAAGGCCTGTATCCCCACAGAGACCTCGGAAACTTCTTGCCCATGCCCCGCCAGTCCCCCCAATTCGTAATGGATCATCCGCCGGATCAGGCGGCGGTGATACTTCCAAGAATCATCTCCGCATGTATCTCTGCCTTCTGGAGCTCCAGGAGGGCGAGATCCGTGCGGCCCATGTTGTTGTAAGCCTGCGCGACTTCCGTCAGGAGCACGGGGACAGCCGCGCTGGCTGGACTTGCGTCAATAGCCTTCCTGAACTGTTCGACGGCGTCTTGCCACATCCCGGCGTCCATGAAAGCGAGGCCGCGCTCCGAAAAAAGCGCCTGCCTGCTGCGACTCGCGGAAAGCGACCGCCGCAGAGCGCCTTCGTGAAGCCCGATGTACGACCTCAGGTACTCATCCAGCAACCGCGCTATACTGAAAGACTCCACAGACCTATTCCTGGC
This sequence comes from Bacillota bacterium, assembly GCA_018434225.1. Classification (GTDB taxonomy): domain Bacteria; phylum Bacillota; class Sulfobacillia; order JABLXB01; family JABLXB01; genus SM1-B181. Next base: position 11,164 of record JAHDPS010000330.1, on the reverse strand, counting down.
CTCTCTGCTCAGCGCGGCCCTCAACTGATCGTCCCGGAGCACCTTCACCAGCGCCGCCGCGAGTTTATCCGGGGATCTGGGCGGCACCACGAATCCGCAACCCTCCACGGCCTCGCGCACTCCTCCGACATCGGTGGCTACAATCGCTTTCCCAGACATCATCGCCTCGATGACGCTATAGGGAAATCCCTCGGATATACTGGAGAGAGCCACGACATCGGCCGACTTGTAGGCGTCCACCACATTATCCGTATGACCGGCGAAAATAAAGGTCTCCTCGAGGCCTAATTCATTCCTCAAGGTTAAGCAGCGCTCGAAATAAGCCGGCGAACTGGGTGCGCCGTACACAACGAATTGGACCCGCGGAACCGCCTGCTTGACAAGCGCGGCCGCGCGGATGAGAGTCTCTATGTCCTTGATGGGGTCTATTCGCGCGACACAAACCACGGACGGGCCTCGCTTCGCTTGAGGTTTTTCCGTAGCGCCCGTGTACACCCTCGGATCCACGCCGTTATATATTACCTTTATCCTGTCTTCCACCACACCCAACCGGCGCTCCCATCGCGTATTGAACTGGCAGACGGGCGACACCTGGTCGGCGAATTCGTAGCTAAGCCTCGCTATCATGGATACGAGATTGAGCAGGAATCTTCTGGAGTACTTCGACACTTTCATCCTGGCCGTGTTGATATACTGTTCCCTCAGGTAAATGCCGTGTTCACTCAGGAGATACGGCGTTTTGTTCTCGATTTTTTGAATGATGCATGGTATCCCGCAAAACGCGGCGGCCGCGGAGTGAGTGACGTGCACCTTCGGTAGCGGCGTGTTCAATATGACAAAAAACCTGTATAGCCACCCCAGGCTTTCCGTTAGATCTCGCAGGCTGGGGACCAGGTCGGCGGCGCCGAGTTTCTCGCCAACCTGGAGCATGATCCTCTTGAACGTCCCCCACACCTCGGGCGATTTGAATGTGATCTGGTAGTCGTATTCCGCGAAATACCTATACATCTCCACCAGTGTATTTGCTACGGCATCCAGGTCCGGCCCATCGACCGCCGCCAATTCCCGGGCCAGGACCTCGAACATCGGCAGGAAGTCGGCCCTTATGACCGATGCCGTGGTGCGCCGCTTGGCCAAGTACACGGATGAAAACGGTATGTGCGCCAGGTGTTCGCTTGGTTCCTCGGTACCCCAGAGCGGCACCTTGATCAATTGTTTCACGTTTGGCGAAGTCTGGTATTTCTGCGTGACGAAGGGGTTCATAAGGATCGAATAAAGCACGAACTCAACGTTGGGAATGCCTTTAGTCAGGGCATCGCACCACGTGCTCACGCCGCCCATGTGAAACGGGTATGTCCCTTCTGTGGTCATCATCACCCTTAGATTCGCCAACTCACAAAAACTCCTTTAGTGGTACCCGCACAATCAACAAATGAGCCTCCCCATGACACCAGAAAGGCCCACCAATAATAATGTAAGCACTATGCGCAATAATTACTACCCTACCAGCATAGATTTGCAGCTGTTCTGTAAGACTATACGCAAAAACTGGCGGACTTTTTCCATATCTCATGTATGATAGCATGTGATCCGCGTCCCGTGCAATGGAAGGATCTTCCTCAAATGGACGGCGCATCATTTGCTGCATGCGTAAACGCAGGACACGGCCACTTTCGCATCACTAATGGGTGACCCCTCGCCAAAAATGTGCTATTCTTTTGGTGATGATTGTCAACAGCGTACAGTGATATGGCCCGCATAACGCAGGCCGCAGAATGCGGAAGACCGTTCGGAGAGCGTGATTCCTGTGCCCAGCTTGAACGCAGTCGAATTCGCAGCAGCCGCATTTGCAGTAACAGCAGTCACGGTGCTCGCCGTCGCCGCCGTTCGCGCCATGCGCAAGTCGGACCGGTACAGGGCCTTGTGGCGCGATGTATGTTCGATCCTGGAATTGACGTACAGCACGGACCAGCTGGCGGAGGCAATGCTCAACGTAGTGTCCAGGGTCCTTCCGGCCGAGAGGCACTCTCTTTACATAGTCGATCGACACGATCCAGATACTCTCGTGCTGAGAAGGACTATGGAGACATCACGCTCATCCATCCGTCGAGCACCCCACTCGAATAATTGGGACCCGATCGTGCGGCCTTCGCTCGACGTGGATCTGCATAGGCCGCTACCCACTCTGGAGACCAGGCAGTGCGCCGGGGAGATCATTCGCATTGGAACAGGTTCACACAGAACAATCATCTCCCCACTGATCGACAAGAATGGCACGATCGTGGGCGCGATTCGGTCTTCGTCCGGCGCTAGTCCGGGAGCGGCGAAAGCGGCAATGCCTACGCTCCGCGCGCTCCTTCCCGCTCTGGGCGTGCTCGCGGGCACCATCGCGCGAACCGAAAGAGAGAAGGGCGAGCATAGGAGCAAGTCCGGCGCGGCCGAGGGCTTTGCGATAGCCGCATCACACGCGTTCTCTCCGCAGTTATTGATGGAGGCCATCGTGGAATCGGTATCGCTCACGGCGGGGGCTAAGGGATGGCTGATCTCACGAGGAGGGGGCGCCCCCAACTCGATGGAGTACCTGCACTCGGGTTTACCCGAGCGAGCAATCGAAAAACTACTCTCTATCCTCCCGGGCTCATCCGTCCCCGGCCAGAGCGTATCCGGCACCGGCGGGGCACGTTACTCCATAACTCCGATGGTTTTCGAGGGCGAGCCATCGTCCGCGATCCTGATATCGTTCCTCTCCCAACAGGGTCAGTCAGGGGCCGCCGCCTTTGTATTCGATGAGGATAGGCAGGTGGGCCCTTATGTAGGGCGCTTCCTGACGACCATGACGGCGCAGATAGGGGGCCTATTCGACGACGTGGCTGTGGGCCCGGGCCTCCACAGACAGTACTTGAACAGTCTTACGACGCTCGTTTCAGCTGTAGAGTCTCAAAGTGCGTTCAGTCGAGGGCATTCGGAGAGAGTGGCCCGGTTGGCTTACGAGATTGCGCTTGAACTGGGCTTTTCTGAGTCAATCGCAGAATCCGTGCATGTTGCCGCGTATCTGCGCGATGTGGGCACGGCGGCGCTCAAGAGCGGCCTGGCTTTGGGGGATGGCCGCTTCTCCCAGGATGACGGCGAAGCGCACGATCTACACGTGACCCTAGGAGCGGCTCTCGTTAAGCCGGCGGATAATGAAGGCGTTATCGAGTCGACGATACTCCACCACCACGAACGATACGACGGTTTCGGCTTTCCCCGTGGCCTCAAGGGCGACGCCATACCGATCGGGGCGAGGGTGGTCGCCGCCGCGGATGCTTTCCACAATCTGGTAATGAGCACACAACACCGAACCGCCATCCCTTTCGGAGCGGCGTTGGACTCCATCAAGGCGACATCCTCTCGACGCCTGGATCCCACCGTCGTCACGGCGCTGCTGTCCGTCTTCCGTAAGAAGCGTGAGACCCCCGGGCGCAGTGGGAAGACCCTGGAACCGTGCTGGGCTATGCTCCAGTGCCCCAGGGCCGTTCGAGACACCTGCCCCGCCGGCGGACTGGATGTGCTTTGCTGGGAACTGCCTGACACACGGTGTGCCTTGCTGGGGGCGGATCATCGCTCGTGCCCCGTGTTCACCGAGTACCACGATCGCTTGCATGGCAAGCGGGTAGTCGGGAGCGATTTACACTAGGCAAACCGCGAGGACCCCCGCCTTCGCGACGGAGATCCTCACGGAATAATCGACTGATTACCTTCTCAGTACCTGGAGCGCGGTGTGTAGTGGGTGTGCAACAGTTCGTGCGACTTGTGCCCGAGCGGGTGACCAAGGAATTCCTTGTACAAGGTATCGATCACCGGATTCTCGTGGGACTTCCGCACGGGCATGTTCTTGTCTACATCGTAGATGGCCTTGACCCGCTTCGCCCTCACCTCGTTGGTCGTCGGGATCGGTTGCCCGCCGCCGCCTATGCATCCGCCCGGGCAGCACATGATCTCTATGAAGTGGTAGGGCGACTTGCCCTCCGCAATCTGATCTATCAGCTTCTTGGCGTTCGATAGGCCATGCGCGACCGCGACACGCACCTTGGTGCCGTCCAGGTCGACCTCGGCCTCCTTGATACCCTCGAGCCCGCGCACCGACTCGAAGTCAAGGCTCGGAAGCGTCTTCTTCGTCACGAGCTCGTACGCCGTCCGAAGAGCCGCCTCCATGACGCCGCCCGTGGCGCCGAAGATGACCGCGGCACCTGTGGATATCCCCAGCGGCAGGTCGTACTCCTCCTCGGCCAAGGTCGAGAAATCGATGCCGGCCTCGCGAATCATCCGCCCGAGTTCGCGCACTGTCAGCACGACGTCGACGTCCCTGTACCCGCTGGAGTTCATCTCGGGCCTCGCCGCCTCGTACTTCTTCGCGGTGCATGGCATTATTGAAACCGAGTAGATGTCCGCGGGATTCAGCCCCTGTTTCTCGGGGTAGTACGTCTTCGCCAGGGCGCCGAACATCTGTTGAGGAGACTTGCACGTCGACAGGTGCGGTAGAAGCGCCGGGTAGAAGTGCTCGATGTACTTGATCCACCCGGGGCTGCACGAGGTGAGCATTGGAAGCGCGCCGCCCTTGGTGAGCCGCTCGATCAGCTCGGTGCCCTCCTCCATGATCGTGAGGTCAGCCGTGAAGTCGGTGTCGAACACCTTGTCGAAGCCGAGCCGTCGCAGGGCGGCGACCATCTTGCCTGTCGCGATGCTTCCGGCAGGCATGCCCAGCTCCTCGCCGAGGGCGACCCTCGTGGCGGGGGCAGTCTGCACCACGACGTGTTTCCCGGAATCCGCTATCGCTTCCCACACCTGCTCAGTGTCGTCCTTCTCAGTTATGGCTCCCACGGGGCAAGCGTGGATACATTGGCCGCAGAGCACGCACGATACTTCGCCGAGGCCCTTCTCGAATGTCGGCGCGACGAAGGCTTCGTGGCCCCTGTGAGCCGGGAACAGCACTCCCGTCCCTTGCACCTGCTGGCAGGTGTAGACGCACCTCCTGCATACGATGCACTTGTTTGGGTCGCGCACGATGGACGGGTTCGAAGTGTCCTTGGGCAACCCTCTGCTCATCCTGGGGAACCGGACGCTGCGGACGCCGAGCCTCTCGGCGACCTTCTGGAGTTCGCAATTCAGGTTCCTCTCGCATTTCAGGCAATCCTCCGGGTGGTCGGCGAGCATGAGTTCCACCACGACCTTACGGGCCTCCCGCACGGCCGGAGTGTTAGTGCGCACCACCATTCCGTTCGAAACGGGGAAGGCACAGGCCGCCTGAAAGGTCCTGGAGCCCTCCACCTCCACGACGCAGACGCGGCACACGGCCTTGACGTCCTGATCGGGGTGGTGGCACAACGTCGGAATGTCTATCCCCACAACCTTTGCGGCCTGGAGTATAGTGGATCCCTCCGGGACTTCCACCTTCTGACCGTCGATAGTCAACGTTACCACTCTGTTCACCCCTCTCTCAGCCTTTCAAGGCGGCGCATGTCCCGGTGGGGCAGCGCTTTCCCTTGATGTGGGCGTCGTATTCGTCGCGGTAATACTTCAGCGTGCTCATCACTGGCAACGGTGCGGTCTGACCGAGGGGGCAGAGCGGCGCCTTGTACATGACGGACGCCAGCGACTCGATGAGCCGGATGTCGTTCTCAGTGCCCTCGCCCTTCGTCATCCTATCCAACGCGTTGTATATCTGCGTGGTGCCCTCCCTGCACGGGACGCACTTGCCGCACGATTCATGCACGAAGAACCTGGCGAACGATTTGGCCACATCGACGATGCAGTGAGTGTCGTCGATGATTAGCAGAGCACCGGAGCCAAGAGCGGTCCCGGCGGAGGCCAATCTATCATAGTCCATGGGGATATCCAGCATCTCTGGTGGAAGGCAGCCGCCGCTCGTGCCGCCCGTCTGCGCCATCTTGAACGTACGGCCCTTTGGGATGCCCCCGCCGATGTCGTAGACTACCTCTCGAAGCGTGACGCCCATTGGCACCTCAATCAGGCCGCCGTTGACAATGTCGCCGCACAGCGTGAATACCTTGGTGCCTGGCGTAGACGGGGTGCCGGTGCTCCGGAACCACTCCCATCCCCTGTCCATGATAGGGGCGACGTTGGCCAGTGTCTCCACGTTGTTGATCACCGTCGGGCATCCCCACAGGCCCTTGTCCGTAGGGTACGGCGGCTTTATCCTCGGTTCGCCTCGACCACCCTCGAGAGATTCGAACAACGCCGTCTCCTCGCCGCACACGTAAGCGCCCGCGCCCATCCTGATCTCGACGTCGAAATCGAATCCGGAGCCAAGGATGTCTCTGCCCAGCAATCCGAACTCCCTCGCCTGCTTGATGGCGTTTTCCAGGCGCTCGATAGAGAGCGTGTACTCACCGCGGATGTATACGTACCCCTCCGAAGCTCCCACGGCGTACCCCGCGACGGCCATCCCTTCTAACAACCCGTGCGGGTCGCCCTCCAGGATAAGCCTGTCCTTGAAGGTCCCGGGTTCGCCCTCGTCGGCGTTGCAGACGATGTACTTCCGATCACCCGCCGCGCCGGAACGGGCCGCGAACTCCCACTTCCTGCCCGTGGGGAAACCGGCGCCGCCCCTTCCTCGGAGGCCCGAGCGCTTGACCTCATCGACGACCTCCGCGGGCTTCATGCCGAGCGCCTTACCCAGCCCGCGGTATCCCCCGCGGGCGATGTACTCCTCGATGGAGTCGGGGTCGATGATTCCGCAGTTTCGCAGCACGACCCTGACCTGCTTCCTGAAATAGTCCACCTCAGAGAATGTCTGAACGGGCTTAGGCTTTTCGGGGGCGCGATATACTAGTCTCTCGACGACTCTGCCCTTGAGCAGGTGACTCTCAACGATTTCGGCCACGTCCTCGGGCTTCACCCTGGCGTAGAACGTCCCCTCCGGGTAAACCACGACGGTCGGGCCCTGTTCGCAAAGGCCGAAGCATCCCGTCTCGACCACCTTGACTTCCTTCTCCAACCCACACTCCTTGAGCCGGAGATCGAATGCCTTGAGGATCGCGGCGGGGGCCTTCAGCGCACAGTTGGTGCCGTTGCAGACGAGAACATGTGCGCGGAAAAGTTCCATGTCACTTACCTCCCTTACGCCGTGGCCCTGCAAGCGGCCAAGATTTGCGGGATCATGCCCGGGGTCAGGTTCCCGTACACCCTGTCATTTATCATGATCGCGGGAGCAACCCCACAAACCCCGATACAGCTGGTGAATTCCAGCGAGAAAACCCCGTCGGGGGTCGTCTCGCCCATTTTTATCCCGAGGGTCCTCTCCAGCGCCTCCACGATACCCTGAGCGCCCTCGACGTGACAGGGCGCGCTCTCGCACACCCTGATCACGTTCTTCCCCTTGGGCGCGGTGGCGTACAGGGAGTAGAACGTGACTGCGCCGTAGACCTTGCTCGCGGGGATATCCAGCGCTTCGGCTATCTTAACCATAGCGGATTCCGAGACGTATCCTATCTCTTTCTGGATATCGCTGAGAATAGGGAGCAATGGACCTTTGCGCGTCCGGTGTTTCCCAATGATTCGCGTCACGACTGCGTTTTCGTCCTCGGTCGGTGACTTTCGGGTCTCCACGATCGCGATCCTCCCTCCTGGTAACCGTCTCGTCTATGATGCGGCCCGGCCCGCGCGGGAAACGGCGCGGGCCGGGAGAAGCCTAACCGCAGGTCTGTCCGTACTCTCCCCTCGGCGTGTAGTGAGTGTGCAAGAGCTCGTGCGATTTGTGCCCGAGCGGCTTGCCCAGGAACTGCTTGTATAGTTCCTGCACGGCGGGGTTCTCGTGGGACTTCCTGAGGGCCATCGTTTTGTCGGCCTCATATATGGCCTTGATCCTCTTCTCGCGGATCTCGGTGTTCGTCGGGATGGGCTGACCACCACCACCGATGCATCCTCCGGGGCAGCACATAATCTCGATGAAGTGGTAGTCCGCCTTCTTCGCCCTCACCAGGTCGAGCACCTTGCGCGCGTTGCCGAGACCGTGGGCCACGGCGACTTTCACCTTGAGGCCTCCCACGTCCACTGTGGCCTCCTTGACCCCCGTCAGGCCGCGAACCCCTTCGAAATCGATCTTCTCCAGGGTCTTGCCGGTGATGACTTCGTACGCCGTTCGTAGCGCCGCCTCCATCACGCCGCCCGTCGCGCCGAAGATGAGGCCCGCGCCCGTCGTGATCCCGAACGGCGCGTCGTACTCCTCGACCGGCAGATTCTCGAAGTCGAAGCCGGCCTGTTTTATCATCCTTGCCAATTCCCTGACGGTGAGCACGACGTCTATGTCGGGATAGCCGCTGGCGGACATCTCGGGCCTCTGCGCCTCGTATTTCTTCGCCGTGCAGGGCATTATGGAGACCACGAAGATATCCTTCGGGTCTATGCCGGCCTTCTCGGCATAGTAGGTCTTGGCGAGCGCCCCGAACATCTGCTGGGGCGACTTACACGTGGAGATGTTCGGCACCAGATCCGGATAGAAATGCTCCATGAACTTGATCCACCCGGGGCTGCACGAGGTGATCAAGGGCAGCGCGCCGTTCTCCTTGATCCTTTCGATCAGCTCGTGGCCTTCCTCCATGATGGTGAGGTCGGCGGTGAAGTCGGTGTCGAACACCTTGTCGAAGCCGAGCCTCCGCAGGGCCGCCACCATCTTGCCCGTGACGATGCTCCCCTGTGCCATCCCGAGCGCCTCGCCTAGGGACACCCTCGTGGCGGGGGCCGTCTGCACGACCACGTGCTTGGACGGGTCGGAGAGCGCCGCCCACACCTGTTCGACCTGGTCCCGCTCGTACAGCGCGCCGACGGGACACACCAGGACGCACTGGCCGCAGTTGGTACACACCCCTTCCGCCATCTTTAGATCGAACGGCGGGGCTATCGTCATGTCGAAACCGCGATCGTTCGGGCCTATAGCGTTCACCGTCTGGATCTTCTCGCACACCGAGACGCATCGCCGGCAGAGTATGCACTTCTCCGGGTCCCGCATGATCGACGGGCTGGAATCGTCGAGGGGATGCTTCGACATCGCCCCCTCGAACCGGATCTCGCGGATCCCGAATGCCTCCGCCAGGGACTGCAACTCGCAGTTCTGGTTGCGGATGCAGGTCAGGCACTCCTGTCTGTGGTTCGACATGATGAGCTCGAGCGTGGTTCTCCTCGCCTTCCTGACCACCGGACTGTTGGTGAATACCTCCATGTTGTTCGCCACGGGAGTGACGCACGACGCCTGGAGGGACTTCGCCCCCTTGACTTCCACAACACAGATACGGCAAGCGCCGATCTCGTTGATGCCTTCAAGGAAGCAGAGAGTCGGGATGTTGATTCCAGCCTTGCGGGCCGCGTCCAGGATCGTAGCCCCTTGTTCTATCTCGACCTTCTGGCCGTCTATGGTTAGGGTGACCATGCCCATACTGTGGACCCTCCAATCCTTAGGCGTCTTTGACGTCGCACCGCAAGCAACGGCCGGCCTCGCGCACCGCCGCTTCTTCGGTCAGGCCGAGCTCGACCTCATCGAACGAGCAGAGGCGCCGCTTGCCGTCTATGGAGCCGGCTTCGGCGCGCGGCATCTCTCTCTCGATGATCTCGCCTGTGATGGCCCGCTCGATGACGGCTTTCGGAACGACGTCGCCATCTCCGCCCAGGTACTTGTCGATCTCCCGGGCGGCCTTCTTGCCCGCGGCGATGGCGTTGATCACGGTATCGGGCCCGGTCACGCAGTCACCGCCGGCGAACACGCCGTCCACCGCGGTCAGGGTCGTCTTCGCATCAGCCTCCACCGTGCCGCCTTTCAAGAAGGGAATGCCGGCATTTCGCAGGGCTTCGCCCTCGGGCGCCTGCCCGATGGCCGCGATAACCACGTCCGCCGCGACGGCGAAGGTCGCGCCCTCGGCCGGCACCGGCCTTCTCCTGCCGCTCTTATCGAACTCGCCGAGATTCATCCTCTGGCACTCGAGCGCATCCACCTTGTTGCCCATCCCCGTTACCTTGAGTGGAGCCGCCAGGAAGATGAACTTGACGCCCTCGTGTATCGCCTCGTCGATCTCCACCTGTATAGCGGGCATATCTTCCTTGCGTCTCCGATAGACGACTGTGACCTCGGCGGCTCCAAGGCGCAGGGCGCTCCTCGCGGCGTCCATGGCGACGTTGCCGCCGCCGATCACTGCCACTCTCTTACCCTTCACTCCGGGGTCCTCTCCCAGGTTCAAGTCCCTGAGGAATTTCACTCCGGAGACGACTCCTTCGAGGTCCTCCCCCTCGATGCCGATCTTCTGATCGGCATGAGCGCCTATGGCGACGAACAAGGCGGCGTAGCCCTGCTCCTTCATCTGCTCCAAGGTAATATCCTTGCCCACCCGGACGCCCGTCCGTATCTCGACGCCCAGCCTCCTGATGGAATCGATCTCGGCCGCGAGCATCTGCTTGGGCAGCCTGTACTCGGGGATTCCCACCGCGAGCATCCCGCCCGCCACGGGCAACGCCTCGAACACGGTCACGCTATAACCCTTGAGCGCCAGGTAGTGCGCGGCCGTGAGGCCCGCCGGACCCGAACCGATGACGGCGACCTTCTTGCCTGTGGTTCTACCCGCGGCGAAGGTGGGAAGTTCCCCCTTGTGCTCGAGTTCCCAGTCGGCCACGAATCTCTTCAAGGTCCTTATTGCGACCGGCTCGTCCACCTGCGCTCTCCTGCATTTCCCCTCGCACGGATGGTCGCATACGCGACCGCACACGAGCGGGAACGGATTGTCTCGCTTGACAGTGAGGTACGCGTCCGCGTATTTCCTCTGCTTGATGTAGTCAACGTAGATGGGAACGTCTATCCCGGCGGGACACGTATTCTGGCATGGCGAATCGAACAGACTGGCGCAGACGGACGCGCGGCACTTCTTCTCCCTGATGTGCTCGTCGTACTCGTCGCGGAAGTACTTTATCATGCTCAGAACCGGGTTCGGGGCGGTCTGGCCGAGCCCGCAGAGGGCCGAGTTCTTGATCTGTTGGCCTAGATCGAGCAGGAGCTCGACGTCGCCCTCTTTGCCCTCACCCTTCGTTATCCTGTCTAGTATCTCGTGCATGCGCTTCGTCCCAACCCGGCACGGCGCGCACTTACCGCACGATTCGTCCACGCAGAACTCGAGGAAGAACTTGG
>JAHDPS010000317.1 GCA_018434225.1 Bacillota bacterium | reverse complement strand
TGTTCGTGATCATAAGGCTTCTTCCCGGTGATCCGTTCATAAGCGAGAAAATGCCTCCCGAAGTACGGGAGAACATGATGAGGTATCACGGTTTCGACCAACCTCTGCACCTCCAGTACCTGCGTTACCTGTCACATCTGGTCAGGGGCGACCTTGGAACGTCCCTATTCTACGCGAACAGGAGCATCAACGATATCATTGCTCAGGCATTCCCGTATTCCGCTGACCTGGGAATACGCGCGATACTGCTCGCCCTGGCCCTCGGGTTAGTGCTGGGGACCAGCGCGGCGCTGAATAGAGGGAAAACCCTCGACTATTTGTGCATCATAATCGCCATCATCGGTGTCTCGGTTCCAGATTATGTTATAGGCTACTTGTTGCAGTACGTTTTCGGTATCAAATGGCGCCTCCTTCCGGTTGCGCAGTGGAAGGGCCTGAAATACACCGTACTGCCGGTCTTTGCCCTGAGCCTTTATACTCTGGCGCTCGTGTCCAGGATCATGAGAGCGAGCATGCTGGAGGTGGTTTCCCAGGACTACATAAAGACCGCAAAGGCCAAGGGGTTGTCGCCGTTCGAGGTGGTCTGGCGTCACCAGATCAGGAACGCCATACTGCCCGTGGTGACCATCATGGGTCCGGTAACCGCAAACGTATTGACGGGGACGTTCGTTGTCGAGTTGATTTACACAATCCCGGGTATGGGGAAATGGTACGTGTTGGGGATTCAGAATCTGGACTACTCGATGATACTGGGCATGACCGTATTCTACGGGGTATTCCTGGTTGCCGCTAACTTCGCGGTGGACGTCATGTATGGGTTCATCGACCCGCGCATCAAGATCGCTCAAAGAGAACGGTGATGCACGATGGAAGAATACAACGACACATATCACGAGCATATGTTCATCAGGGTGGGTAAGGACCCGTCCGGGATGGAGGCGGTCACGCGCCCCAGTCTCACTTATTACCAGGATGCCTGGAGGAGACTAAAGGAAAATCCGGTGGCGATGGCCGGGCTGATTCTCATCGCCGTGTACGTCCTCCTGGCGATCCTGGGGCCTTTCATGGTCCAATTCGACTTCAGGACGAACAGCCCGAGCATGGATGAGCCCCCATCTATTACTCACTGGTTCGGCACTGACACCCTGGGCAGGGACCTGTGGGCTCGCACGTGGACGGGAGCCAGGGTGTCCCTCACCATCGGCGGGATCGCGGCGTTGCTGAACTCGTGCATCGGAGTAGTGATCGGCGGGATATCGGGGTATTTCGGCGGCGCGATAGACATGGCCATAATGAGGACCATCGATGTCCTGTACGGGATCCCTTACATGGTTACGGCGATCCTCGCCATGGTCGTCCTCGGCCCGGGGATAGGAACGCTGATAATCGCGCTCGTGATGACCGGTTGGCTGGCCTCTGCCCGCGTCGTCAGGGGACAGATCCTGCAGTTGCGGGAGATGGAGTTTGTGCTCGCGGCGAGGATCCTGGGGGCGAGCCACATGCGGATACTGTTCAGGCACATGATTCCCAACTTGTTGGGGCTGGTTATAACGAATCTGACCATGGCTGTGCCTTACGCCATTTTCGCGGAGGCGTTCCTCAGCTTCATTGGGCTCGGAATCCAACCCCCGTATTCCAGTTGGGGCCAGCTCGCCAGATATGGTTCGCAGAACTTCCGGGTATACCCGTGGCAGCTGTTCATTCCGGCGTTCTTCATAAGTACCACGATGCTGGCGTTGAATCTGCTCGGAGATGGACTTCGGGACGCCCTCGATCCCAGGCTGCGAGGTACGGTGAAGTAACGGACTCAGCGGACGGTTAGCCGACGGGAGGTCGCTGGAATAGACAGGCTGCTGGAAGTCGAGAACCTAGAGGTTTCGTTCAGGACGTTCGGAGGAGAGGTCCAGGCCGTGCGTGGGGTGTCGTTCCACGTGCAAAGGGGCGAATGCCTCGCCATAGTGGGCGAGTCCGGATGCGGGAAGAGTGTCACCGCTTACACGCTCATGCGCCTGATCCCCATCCCGCCCGGGCGTATCAAGAAGGGGTCCATAAGGTTCGAAGGAACCGAGTTGACCCATCTCAGCGACAGGCAGATGGAGAGGTACCGCGGCTCGGAGATCGGCATCATCTTCCAGGATCCGATGACATCGCTCAACCCCGTCACCAAGGTGGGGGCTCAGATAGCCGAAGTGCTCGTAAAACAGCGAAAGGCCACACGACGCTCGGCGTTTGACCGGGCCGTGGATATGCTCCGGCTCGTTGGAATTCCAGACCCCGAACGGAGGGCCAACCAGTACCCCCACGAATTCAGCGGGGGAATGAAGCAGAGGGCCATGATAGGCATCGCCCTGGCGTGCAGCCCGAAGCTACTCATAGCGGATGAACCCACCACGTCGCTCGATGTCACAATCCAGGCCCAGATCATCGATTTGATGAAGGGCCTTCAGAAAAAGATAGACACGGCTATCATCCTGATCACGCACGACCTCGGGGTAGTAGCCAGCCTGGCCGATAGGGTCCTAGTGATGTACGCCGGTAGAATAGTTGAATCGGGGGGACTGGATGATATTTTCTACCAGCCCCATCATCCATATACGTGGGGGTTGCTTGCGTCGGTGCCAAAACTCGACTCCAGCAAATGCACCCCACTCGTCTCCATACAGGGGACGCCCCCCGATCTTTTTAAACCCCCGTTGGGGTGCGCCTTCGCGCCGAGGTGCGAGTACGCTATGAGGATTTGTCACGAGGAGTGCCCGCCGGAGTTCCCGGTCGGCAGCGACCATTCGGCTGCTTGCTGGCTGGAACACCCCATGGCGCAGGGGTCGGGACAGGAACCGGAGGCTTCGAACGCATGAGCAAAGGTGCGGAACACCTTGTTGAAGTGAGGAATCTCAGGAAGCATTTCCACCTCGGCCGGAACAGTGTCCTTAAGGCCGTGGACGACATATCTTTCTCGATAGGCAAGGGCTCGACCCTCGGTTTGGTCGGCGAGAGCGGTTGCGGCAAGACTACAGCCGGGCGTGTGATCGTCAGGCTCTACGAACCCACGGACGGCACTGTGCTGTTCGATGGCCGGGATATCAGCAGGATGGGCGGCCGGGCTCTGCGCGAGTTACGGAAGAGGTCCCAGATGATATTCCAGAACCCCTACACATCGCTGAATTCGCGCATGACGGTGGGCGACGTAGTGAGCGAGGGCATCGACATCCACGGGCTGTACCGTGGCAGTGAGCGAACGGACAGGATATACGAGCTATTGGGATTGGTGGGTCTGAATAAGGAGCACGCAAGCAGGTTCCCTCACGAATTCAGCGGGGGGCAGCGGCAACGGATCGGCATCGCGCGGGCGTTGGCCGTCGAACCGGAATTCATTGTGTGCGATGAACCGATATCCGCCCTCGACGTATCGATCCAGTCTCAGGTCATCAACTTGCTCATCGGCTTACAGGACCGTTTCAACCTGGCTTACCTGTTCATTTCCCACGATCTGAAGATGGTAAAACACGTCTCTGACCAGGTCGCCGTCATGTACCTCGGCGGAATAGTCGAGATCGCCCCGTCCAATGAACTGTATCAGCATCCGGTCCACCCGTACACGAGGGGCCTTCTCTCGGCCGCCGTCTCTCCCGACCCGAAAGCGGAGAGGGGCAAGGAACGCAATATCCTTCAGGGCGAGGTCCCGAGTCCCATCAATCCGCCCGATTGCTGCAGATTCGAGAAGAGGTGCCCTGCGGTGCAACCCATCTGTCGCGAGGCCCGACCGGATCTCAAACCAATCGCCGACGGCCACATGGTAGCGTGCCACCTCGTCTAGGCCCGGCTGGGGCCCTCCCAGGAACCTTGCGATTGCGGCCACGATCTTGATAATAGGGATCGGCGGCTCGTTCTTCGTCGATCCGGCGGCCCTCAAGTCGGGCAGCCTGGTGTTCACCGGGGCGATCCCGATATGGGGGATGGAGTTGCCGGCTATCGCTACCGCATCGGTGTTCGGCATAGTACTCAACCTGGTGTTCGAGGCTTTCAGGAAGTAAGGGCGCGACGCGTCCGTAAGTGGCGGATGAGGACAGGGCCAACCTCCAATGAATGGGGGCGCGGCCCTGTGCGTTCCCCGGGTGTAGTCGCCGGTGCCAGGGCCGGCAGGATCGTGCCGCCGGACGAAGAACGGGATATACTGGAAACATCGCCGCCCGTAATCTGGGCGAGAATGGGGAGGGGGTAAGCGGTGACATCGCCGGCTCAGCGCGCGATCGGCCTGGCACTGGGCGGAGGGGTTGTCAGGGGCATAGCGCACGTCGGCGTGCTCCAGGTGATAGAGGAACTAGGCATAGAGATCGATTGCATCGCCGGAACAAGCAGCGGCGCGATCGTCGGAGCCATGTATGCGGCAGGCATCCCTCTGAAGGAGATCGTGGATATTGCGGGGCACGCAAAGTGGCGAGACCTCGCCGAGATTTCGATGAGGCGCGATGGGCTCATCGGAACACGCAGGTTGGCCGCGTATCTTGATTCGGTGGTCGGCGGGAAGTCATTCGGCGAACTTCGCATCCCGTTCAAGGCCGTGGCCACCGACATAGCTACAGGCGAAGAGGTGATCCTGTCGAAGGGGCCCGTGCGCGATGCGGTCAGGGCGAGTTGCGCCATTCCCGGGATATTCGTTCCGGTTCGATTGGGAGGCAGGATGCTGGTGGACGGGGGTTTATGCAATAATGTCCCGGCCAGCGTGGTCAGGGGGATGGGCGCTTCCTACGTCGTAGCGGTGGATCTGAACGCCCTCTCGCTGGGAACCCCGCCTCCGCGAAACGTCTTCCAGATAATCCTGCACGCTCACGACATAATGCAAAGGGCGAACGTCGAGAAGGAATCAAAGATGGCCGATCTGCTCATCCAGCCGGACCTATCGGGACTCGGACTCATCGACTTCAACAGCGCGAAGGAGTTCATGGACAGGGGCGCCGCAGCCGCCAGGCGAGCCCTGCAGCCACCTATGCATGAACATATAATGGATGGTGATGCCGAATGATGCCCGACGCGCCAGTCGACAGTGTCGCCAGATTCTGGCAATGCTTCGACGATGCCGACTTCGACGGGGCCGGCCGCCTGATGCGCCCGGATGCTGTCGTGCTGTGGCCCAACACCAGGGAGATCTTTCGAGGCCGGGACGGGTTCATTGCGATAAACAAACAGTATCCAGGCAGATGGCGCACCACGATCGAGCAGATGATACTGCATGGCGATACGGTGATATCGGTGGTGCGCGTGGACCTTGACCGGGTTACGGGCGCCGCCGCGGCAGGATTCCATGTAGTATCGTTCTTTGAGTTTAAGGATGGACTCATCTCGCAGATCACCGAGTATTGGGGCGAGGATGGCGAACCACCCGCATGGCGAGCCCGCGCGGGTCTCTCGGAGCGATATTGAGACCCGATCGGGTCACGGCCGTATTTCAACCTAGATCCACCGAAGATCCTCTACTCTACATAAGAAATATTATACGACGTTAGATGGAGCGATTCCTTACAGACCCACGAGGGTGCCTCTCCCCTCGGCGAGCGCTCTCAAGAAGGCCACGGCACCAACAGCCACGTCCAGCGCGGAGATCCCCACCATCTTGCATAAGGTGATCTCGTCATCCGATGTCCTCCCGGGGACGCGACCAAGTACAAGGTCGCCGATCTCGCCCGCGATGGACAGTTTGCCGATGAGCCCCTTGTTCAGTGGGATTATCATGTCACCCGCCTCGTGGAGCGCGGCCTCGCGGGAATCGACGACGATGCGATCGGCCCGTACCACCGTGTCTTCACCTATCTCTTGCATATCCGGCTTAAACGACCCAATACCGTTGATGTGTGCGCCGGGCCTCAAATGCGCCGCCTCGAACACCGGCGTCTTGGACGTCGTGGCGGTGACCACTATGTCGGCACCGAGAACGGCATCGCGGGCGTTGCCAGCCGCGACTACCCGTAAACCGTGCTTTATGTCCGCCAACTCGTCGGCCATGGCCCGGGCTCGATCCGTAATTATGTCAACAATGCGGATCTCCTGGAGATTTCTGACCTCCAGGAGACCCATCACCTGCATACGCGCTTGTACGCCCGCTCCGAATAACGCCACCACGGCCGCGTCCTTCCTGGCCATGTGGTCGGCGGCAACCGCCGCGGCTGCTCCGGTGCGTAGCGCGGTCAGGTACGTCCCTTCCATCAGGCAGGCCGGAGCCCCCGTCTCGGGATCCAGCATAAGGATAGACGCAAGAATCACCGGCAGACCATTCGAGGGATTGTGCGGGAATACCGATACCGTTTTCATCCCCAAAGCGCGCATGCCAGTCATGTGGCTGTCCGGAACAAACCCGGGCATGAACAGGGATACCCCGTCGCGCGCGGGGACCTGGACGGGTGTTCTCAGGGGCACCTGAGCTCTGCCATCGGACACCGACGCGTACGCGGCGGCGGCTGCATCAATAGCCTCCCGCATGCTTATGGATTCCCTCACGTCCTTAGACGAGAGTACGAGCACGCTTTCGCCGGGTTTCCATATTTCGCCGGGTTTCCATGCGTCAAGCACTCGCGGCGCCCCCTTCTCGTTGAAATGGCCCACCTGCCGACGGCCTACTTCTCTCCAAGATACGCCTTCCTGACCCTCTCATCACTGAGAAGATCGGCGGACGTCCCTGAAAGGGCTACTTTGCCGGTTTCCAATACGTACCCGCGGTGTGCGAGTTTCAACGCCGCCCTTGCGTTCTGCTCAACGAGCACTATGGTGACTCCCTGCCGATTGATCTCTTTGATAGTGTCGAATATGCTCTTGACCAGGAGCGGCGCCAGGCCAAGCGAGGGTTCGTCCAGCAGGAGCACGCTCGGAGACGCCATCAGCGCCCTTCCGATCGCAAGCATCTGCTGTTCGCCTCCGGAGAGCGTCCCCGCCAGCTGGTTTCTCCTTTCGAGCAACCTTGGGAACAGGTCGAACACCCGGGTCCGGCTTTGCTCGACCGCCTTCCTGTCTCTGAGCCGCACATACGCCCCTAGCGTCAGGTTCTCGTCGACAGTGAGCGTGGAGAATACCCTGCGACCCTCGGGAGCCTGGGAAATGCCGGACTTTACTATCTCGTGCGCGGGCACCTGGTTGAGAGATACGTCCCCGAG
>JAHDPS010000057.1 GCA_018434225.1 Bacillota bacterium | reverse complement strand
CCACGACCTGCTCCTTGAGCATCAAGTGCGCCACGTTCGCCTTGGGGATGATTACCCCCTGCTCGCCGGTCAACCCCTTCAGCCGGCACACCTCGAACGCGCCCTCGATCTTCTCGTTCACGCCGCCGATGGCCTGCACCTCGCCCCTCTGGTTCACGGAGCCGGTCACCGCGAGGCCGCGCTTGATTGGGAGCCCCGATATCGCCGACAGCAGCGCATACAGCTCGGCGGACGACGCGCTGTCTCCGTCGATGGTATCGTAGCTCTGTTCGAACACCAGGCGGGCCGAGAGGCTTATGGGGCTGCTCTGAGCGTACCTGTCGATGAGGAACCCGCCCAGGATCAGCACTCCCTTGCTGTGGAGGCGCCCGCCCATCTTGGCTTCCCTTTCGATATCCACAATGCCGTCCCGCCCCAGCCCCACGCTCGCCGTTATCCGCGAGGGCCGCCCGAACGAGATATCGCCCAGGTCGAGGACGGCGAGCCCGTTGACCTCGCCCGCGGCGGATCCGGTTGTTTCGATCCTGAGTATGCCTCTCCCCATCATCTCGCGAATGCGGCTCTCGATGAGGTTCGAGCGGTAGGTCTTGGCCTCGATAGCCCGGGCGATGTGGGCGGCGCCCACATGCGGGGCATTATCCTGCGCGGCGTAGAAACTCGCCTCGCGGATGATATCCGCGATCACGGCGAAGTGAGTCGAGAGCTTGGCCTGATCTCCCGCTAGCCTGGAGCTATGCTCCACGATCTTCGCGGCCGCCGGCGCGTCCAGGTGTCTCAGGCTCTCCTTCTTGCACAGCTTGCACAAGAAGGACGCGTATGTCTTGACGTTGGCTGGTGTGCGTTCCATCCTGGTATCGAACTCGGCCTTCACCTTGAACAGCTCGCTGAAGTCCGGATCCAGACAGTAGATCTGCTGGTATATCGCGGGAGTGCCTATCAGGATCACTTTCACGTCGAGAGGGATGGGTTGCGGGCGCAGGCTCTTGGTGGCCATGAGGCCGATGCGCTCGCCCGCCTCTTCGATGACGATCTCGCGGCTGCGCAGCGCCCTTTTCAGGCTGTCGTAGGACATCGGATTACGCAACAATTCCTCGATCGGTATCACGAGGTACCCGCCGTTCGCGCGGTGCATCGACCCGCCCCTTATCAGGGTGAAGTCGGTCACGAGCACGCCCGCCTGCACCTCTTTCTCGATCCTGCCGAACAGGTTGGTGTATGACGGATTCAACTCCACGACCACCGGCGCGCCCTCGGCGCCCGTGTTATCCACGATGGCGTTTATCGCGTATCTCCTGAACGCGATGTCATCCGGGCAGGACATCGCCGGTAATGGATCGTCCGCGCGGCCCCCCGACGACCTTCGCAGCATGCCGATGTTATTCAACATGTCCTGGCGCATCTCGTCCAAATGGGCGAGCACGTCGGCCGAATCCTTGAATTCCTCTCCGAGCCTCTCGAAATGCTGCTCTGTGGCTTGCATGACGGTCCGGCGATCCAGTTCCTCGATGTCGGCGGTCGTCTTCTTCTCGAGGCGATGCACCTCGCGCATGGTCTCGAATATCTCCGCCTCCAGATTCAGGCGCTGGTCTGAAATTGCCTCTCTCATCTGGGCGGGCAGCGCCGCATACTCCTGATCGCTCAGGATCTTCCCCTTGAACAGGGGCGCGACGAGGATCCCCGCGGGAGTGGATTGTATCGCGAAGCCCAGGACCTGCGCCCTGGCATTGATGTCTGTGAGCAGGTTATCCCGCTTCTTTCCCAGGGCTTGCAGGATCTCCTCTCTCCGGCGCGCGTACTGCTCCCCCTCGAATGCCCTGGGCACTTCCCTGCGGGCCGCCTCAACGGCGGCGGCGACCTCCCTGGCCAGTATGACGCCCTGGCCGGCCGCCACTCGAATGGCCTTGGGTTGGTACGAATCGTGGAAGTTGTATGCCAGGCACCAGTCGTCCGGTTCGGGTTTGGTCTTCGCGACGCGGGCGAGATACTCGTTGACCGCCGTGGCCCTTCCGGTCCCCGCTTCGCCCGCCACGTAAATGTTGAAACCCTCGCTTTCCACGGCGAGTCCGAGCTCGAGCGCCTGCAACGCCCTGTCCTGGCCGACGACGTTTTCGAGGGGTTCGAGCCCCTCAGTCGTCTCGCAGCCGATCTCTTCCTTGTCGCAGACCGCCCTGAGCCCGGCCGGCTCGATCTCAAGCGTCACTATAGCCTCCCTCCCAGTGCGCTGTCGCTCCCATGCACTATCCTGCCGCCCACTATCGTCATTACCACCTTGCCGAACAGCTCCCTTCCGGCGCACGGGCAATTGCGCGCCTTGGATTCATATGTTTCGGGGTCGGGCGTCCACCTGCGCCCCGGGTCTATCAGGATGATGTCCCCATCGGATCCGGGCGTAAGTCGCCCCTTGGCGATACCGAGGATATCGGCTGGATTGGCTGTCATCTTCGCGAGGGCGTCCGCCAGCGACATCGTGCCCGGCCTCACGATATTTGTAATCACCAGCGACAACGCCGTCTCGAACCCTATGAGGCCGAACGGGGCATCCACCAGCCCCACCGATTTCTCGGCTAGGGTGTGTGGGGCGTGGTCAGTGGCGATGACGTCTATCGTGCCGTCACACAGGGCTTTTCTCAGCGCGTCGCGGTCTTCTCGCGATCCCAGGGGCGGCTTTATCTTCGCGTTCGATCCCATTGTTTCCACCGCTTCATCCGTGAACGAGAGCGCGAGCGCCGTGACCTCGGCGGTGACGGGGGCGCCCCAGTCCTTCGCGAATCTCACCACGTCCACTGTGAGGAGGTTACTGACGTGCTGAACGTGCAATGGAGCGCGGGTCTCCCTCGCGAGCACGACGTCGCGCGCGACGACCGACGCCTCCGACGACCTGGGGATGCCCGGCACTCCCAGGCGGTCGGCGACGACTCCCGCAGCGATGACGCCGTCGGCCGTGAGGGACTTGTCCTCCGAGTGTTGCGCGAGCGGCTTCCCGACCGCTCGAGCCGTTAGCAGCGCCGTCCTCATCAGCCCCGCGTCGCTGACCGGCTTGCCGTCGTCGGTAAAAAGGGCTGCCCCCGCGCGCGCCAGGGCCGGGATATCGGTGAGCGCGCGGCCGCCCTGCCCCACTGTCACCGCAGCGGATGGAAGCACGTTCACCACGGCCCGCTCGCGGATGAGGCTCTTCACATGCTCAAGCGTCTCGATCGAATCTATAGTGGGGGAGGTGTTCGGCATGCATACGACATTGGTGAACCCGCCGGCGGCGGCCGCGCGGGTGCCCGTCGCCATGTCCTCCTTCGCCGGGAAGCCGGGCACCCTAAGGTGGCAGTGCATGTCCACGAGGCCAGGCGCCACCACGAGGCCCGCGGCGTCTATCACCTGAATCCCGCGGGATATTCCCGCGTCGCCTACGCCGTCCGCGTCGCCTAGGCGACGGCCTATTCGCTTCACTCTGCCGCCCGATATGAGAAGATCCAGCATATCATCTACGCCGTTCGCGGGGTCCACGAGCCTTCCATTCCGGATCAGGAGGTCATTCATGCCATCACGTTCCTCGCTCCAGGGTGTCCATCAGGACTCACTAGGAATTGTTCGCCGCGCCGGCGACCGCTCCTACCCACACCAGTCCCCACCAGGCGTCATGTTTTTGCCAGTCCGGAAGGAAGGCAACCGGCTGCCATAGAATTCCCTTCAGAATACGGACATAGTGTCCGCATCATGGACGTTTCACCTACTGGCCAGGTCAACCTCGATCGTGTTACGAAGGGTCAGCGTGTTTCCAGGTCGTCCAAACCAACGACAGTAGGAGGCGAAGGAGATGAGTAGAGTGAGACGGGTGACGGCGGGATTCCTTGCGCTTGCTCTGGTGCTGACCGTGGTGGCGATCATTGGTTGTGGGAGGTCGTCGGGGGGGAAGGTTCTCAAGATCGGCGTGGTGGGACCTGAGACCGGTGGCTCGGCGCAATTGGGCCAGGCTCAGCATCGGGCGATTCAGATCGCTTGTGACGAGGTGAACGCCGGTCGTTTGGCGGGTGAGTGGAAACTCGAGGCGTACTTCGAAGACGATGAAGGAAATCCCACGAAATCGGCGAGCGTGACCAACAAGCTGTTGCAGGAGAGGAAGGTACACGTTCTCATTGGGGCTATCAACAGCTCGTGTACACTGGCGGACATCGTCCACACTCAGCGAGCCGGGATCCCGCAGATCACAGCGGGTTCTACAGGGGCGAGTATCACCGAGCAGGGCAATAAGTGGATATTCCGTACGGCTGTAAACGACGAACTGCAGGCTGAGGCCCTTATTGCGTACGCGAAGGACACTCTGGGGATCAAGAAGATCTCCACGCTGACAGCCGCCGACGACTATGGGCAGAGTGGCGCCAATCTTTTGAAGGCGTCGGCCGAGAAGTCCGGGTTGGAACTGGTTGCCGCGGCAACCTACAATGGGGGGGACAAGGATTTCAAACCCCAACTCTTGTCCATGAAGGAAAAGGGCACGGAAGGGATATTTATGTGGGGGATATACACAGAGGCGGCTCTCATCGCGAAGCAGGCCAGGCTCCTGGATATAAACTGCCAGCTATTCGGGGCCTCCGGCATGGCTTCCACCAAACTGATTGAACTCGGCGGAGATGCTGTCCAGGGGATGATCCTCACCCAATCCTTCCTTCCGGAATCCGACCAGCAAAGAGCCAAGGATTTCGTGGACAAGTACAGGCAGAAGCATAACGAGAACCCGATCCCGCACGCCGCGCAGGCTTACGACACCGTCTACATCCTTGCTGATGCCGTGAAGCGCTGCGATTCGACTGCGCCTGAGGCCCTGCGCGATGCCATTGCCAAGACTTCAGGGCTGCAGTTGGTCACCGGCAGTCCCAAGTTCAATAAAAAGGGCGATGACGTCGGGAAGCGCGTTCTCATAACAAGGATCGATAGCGGTGCGTTCACGCTCGTAAAGGCGATTGTTGTCGGGGAGTGAAGAGGGCCGGGGTCCACTCCTTCGGGGGTGGACCCCGGGGGGAGCGTGACACAATGCAGTACCTGATCAACGGGCTTCCAATAGGTGCTATATACGCCCTGGTCGCGCTGGGCTATAGCCTGATCTATGCATCTGCGGGCGTTCTCAACTGGTCTCAGGGTGACATGGTGATGTTAGGGGCGTACATAGGGTACTCGCTGCACCGGATTGCCGGATGGAATTTCATCCTGTCGCTGCTTTGTTCCATGATATCGGTAGCCGTCGTAGGCGCCGCGGTAAAGAGGACGGTATTGAGCACTCTGCGGGCAAGATCGGCCCCACCGATCAACGTTGTGATAGGGACACTTGGAGTGGCTATCATATGCCGCAATATCGCTCTCGGGGTGTGGGGACCCGACGCCCAGCCATTCCCATCGCCGGTGGGCTCCAGCCCAATCCAAATCGGTAACCTGAGGATAGTCGGACAGGACACCCTCATCGTCCTGACGGGGATCGGTTTGATGCTCCTTCTGCAGTATTTCCTCAAGTTCACCAGGGAAGGGAAGGCGCTACGGGCCGTTGCCCAGGATAGAATGGCCGCGGCGCTGATGGGAATAGATCCCGAACTGTCGGACACGCTTGCATTCGCCACGAGCGCGGCCATGGGGGCGGCCGCGGGCATCCTTATCGCCCCGCTTTTCTTCGTTACGTTCAACATGGGGGCCGGTATAGGTCTCAAAGGGTTTGTCGCAGCTGTCGTCGGTGGATTGGGAAACATCCCCGGAGCTATCGCCGGCGGGTTCTTCCTGGGGATTATCGAATCAGTGGCCGGAGGTAGGATCAGCTCGGGATATCGTGACGCGATATCCTTCGCGGTATTGATCGTCGTCTTATGGCTCAGGCCGTCAGGCCTGTTCAGTCGAACCGTTGAGGATAAGGTCTAGACAGCCGGGTTTCCAGCGAGATAGATGACTGGTGGTGAAGGTGGGATGGACGTCAGCGCGTTCAGAATGCGCCGCGCGAGATGGTGTGCGGTTGTATCCGTGCTGGTGGTGCCGTTCATCGTTCCCAACAGCTACTATCTGCACCTGATCAATCTCATCGGGATACAGACGCTGGTGGTTATCGGCCTGAACATCCTGTCCGGCTATACAGGCCAGATCTCAATGGGTCAGGCGGGCTATTTCGCGGTGGGTACTTACACGTCGAGCCTCCTTATGATGAGGCTTGGGCTGTCGTTCTGGGTTTCGTCAATCGCGGCGGCCATCGCGTCTGTTGCGTGCGGTATTGTGATTGCCATCCCCGCTCTTAGGCTGTCAGGCCCGTATCTGGTTATGGCGACGGTTGGTTTCGGCGAGATCATTAGATTGGTGCTCGTCAACTGGGTTCCGGTCACAAGGGGAGCGGCCGGGCTCACGGGGATACCTGCCCCCTCGCTCGTGTCCATCCCCATCGTGTCGGAGAGGGGTTTTTACTACCTTATCCTGGCGACCGTCAGTGCTGGTGTTTTCATTGCGGTGCGTCTCTCGAGGTCCAAGATTGGCCGGACGTTCGCCGCTATTCGAGAGGATGAACTGGCGGCGGAGTCGATGGGTGTGCCCGTAGACATATACAAGGTAGCGGCGTTCGCGATAAGCGCAGCCTACGCGGGCGTTGCCGGAGCGATCTACGGGTCATTCGCGGGCGTTGCGAGTCCCGACAACTTCACTTTTGACGATTCCGTGGCGTTTCTCTGCATGTCTGTTGTCGGGGGTAATCGCAGCGTGTGGGGCGCTTTGGTTGGAACAGTCGCTCTAACCTTCTTTTCCGAGGCCTTGCGGTTTCTGCAATCATACCGCCTCATACTGTACGGCGTAATCCTGCTGTCGACGGCCATCTTCATGCCTCAAGGGTTGTCCGGCCTTGGTCCACTGGCCGGCGCCTGGCTGTCGCGTTGCGCGCATTCTCGCGGTGGCCGGGGCCGCCTCTGGAGGGGGGGCGAGAAGCGTGGGGCATAGTGACTCCATACTGGATCTGCGCGACATTCATAAGAGATTCGGCGGTCTCCAGGTCCTGGACGGGATCAGCTTGTCGGTGAGGGAAAAGGCCGTACACGGGGTTATCGGGCCTAACGGCGCCGGCAAGTCGACCTTGTTCAATATCATTGCGGGACTGCTCAGGGCGGACTCAGGCGAAATCATATTCAACGGACAGTCGTTGGCCCGGGTTTCCACCTGCCGCCGCGTGCCTCTTGGGATGGCCAGGACATTCCAGAACATCCGGCTTTTCAAGAACATGACAGTTGAGGAGAATGTGCTGATCGGACAGCACTCACATACCCCCACGCCTATACTGTCCATTATCGCGAATGGCCGGTACGCGCGGGAGTGGGAGGCCCGAGCTCGTTCGGCTGCCGGCGCCGCTTTGAAACGCGTCGGACTCGAGGCGAGAAAGGGGGATTTGGCCAAGAACCTCTCCTATGGCCAGCAGAAGTTGGTGGAGTTCGCCCGGGCGCTCGCGGCGCGCCCGCGGTTGATCCTGCTGGACGAACCCGCCGCGGGGATGAACGTGGCTGAGAAGATGGGGTTGCTCAGGATTATATCCGGCTTGAGGGATGATGGCTACACAATCGTGTTGATAGAGCATGACATGAAGATGGTAATGCACGTGTGCGATTTCATCACTGTACTCGACCATGGCAAGAAGATCGCGGAAGGCGAACCCTCGTATGTCAGGAGCCATCCTGACGTGGTCGCCGCGTACCTCGGCAAAGGAGGTGGCATCCGTGCTGGAACTCATTGACGTCAGGGCCCGCTACGGCGAGGTGGAGGCGCTGCATGGGATCTCCATGACGGTGGAGCCCGGCAGGATCACCACCATAATCGGGGCGAACGGTGCGGGGAAGACCACCACGCTGAAGTGCATATGCGGCCTTATGAAGCCGTGCGGGGGGAAGGTCCTGTGGAATGGGCGGGACATATCGTCACTGTCGCCAAGGGAGATCGTCAAGGCCGGTATTACACTTGTGCCCGAGGGCAGACACGTTTTTCCGAGAATGACCGTGTCAGAAAACCTCGAGATGGGCGCGTATCTGCGCAAAGACCCTGCCGGGGTAAGAAGGGACAGGGATTGGGTATTCGAGTTGTTCCCAGCCTTGAAGACCAGGCTCAGCCAGATGGCGGGCACGCTGTCCGGAGGCGAACAGCAGATGCTCGCGGTTGGCAGAGCGTTGATGTCGGCGCCGGATCTGCTCTTGATGGATGAGCCGTCTATGGGATTGGCTCCCATGCTCGTCGATGAGGTATATAGCGCAGTATCACGAATTCGGGGGATGGGCGGGACGGTCCTGTTGGTTGAGCAGAACGCGGTCCTCGCGCTTGGCGTGGCTGACCGCGGGTATGTATTGGATCTCGGCTCCATCGTTCTGTCCGGCACGGGGCGGCAATTGCTTCACGATCCCGGAGTGGAAAAGGCGTATCTCGGGGTGTAGGATGCGACATCAGCCTTCGTGCACGGCCGAGTACTGGATTGGGAAAGGGATGAACCGGATGTCTGGCAAGTTTCTGCAACACATGACCTGGGAGGAGTATGAAAACGAAGATAAGGACGCGCTCGTTATCCTGTTGCCGGTGGGGAGTACAGAGCAGCATGGAGCTCATCTTCCGCTGGGGACGGACACGATCGTGGCAATCGAACTCGCGGAGGCGGCATCGGGACGCACCGGCGCGGTAGTCGCTCCACCGCTGTGGTTTGGATGGAGCCCCCACCACATGGTATTGCCGGGCACTGTCACTATTCGCCCCGAGATTCTGTCAGAGGTCATCTATGATGTAATGGAATCGCTGGCCGAGCACGGCGCGCGCAACTTCGTCATCGTAAACGGCCACCGGGTCGTGAATATCCCGTGGATGCAGATGGCGGGCGCGAAGGCACGGCAGAACCTTGGAGTACGCGTCGCTATATTCGATCCCGCTTACATGTCCAAGGAGATTGTCGACAGTCTCGGATTCGGACCGATCGGTCATGCGGATGAGACCGAATCCTCCCACTTGTGGTACTGTAGGCCGGACCTGTATTACGCGGATCGGGTCAACGACTACGTGCCCACTCCCCGGTCACTCTACTCCGTGGACCCGAGATTTCCCGGTGATACTCTCTGTTACGTTCCGTCAACGATCGAAGAGATGAATCCCTCCGTTGAGGCCGCGAAAGGGACTACCGGCACTCCCTCGCGCGCTTCGAGGGAGAAGGGCGAGCGGTATCACGAACATCTGGTCCAGAGACTCGTCGCTGTGATCAGAAGTCTGAGGCAGGAGTAGGTGGCGCTGATGGAGGCGGGTTCCCGGCACATGTCTATGCTGGACAAGGGACTTGATATCATCAGCCTGCTGGCCAAGAGCAGGCAACCTCTTAAGATATCTGAGATGGCGGATGCCCTCCAGATCCCCAGGACTACAGTATACCGGTTGATCGGCTCGCTGGAGAACGGCGGTTTTGTAAGGCGCGTTGGTGACGGGTCGGCGTATTTCTTGTCGCTCAAGTTCCTGCAAATAGCGGAGATCGTCAGGGAATCACTTGAGCTTCGCCGCATTGCGGTGCCGTTGATGGAGCGCCTGAGGGATGATCTGAATCTGGCCGTCCACCTTGTAGTCCGGGACGGTGACGAGGCCGTATACGTTGAGAAAGTGGAGTCCAAACGACCGGTAAGGCTATTCACTCAGGTGGGACTCAGGGTGCCGCTGCACGTGACGGCGTGCCCGCGGATCCTGCTGGCATACTGCTCGGATGAGGAAATCAATAGGTATGTGGCGCGGATCAAGATGGTGAAATACACTCCGGCGACGGTAGCCGACCCGGTGGCCTTGTGGGAACGTATTCGCCAGATACGGAGGACCGGATACAGCGTGGCGTGGGGTGAACTCGAACCCGAGACCGCGGCGGTTGCGGTGCCTGTATATAACCACATTGACGAGGTTGTAGCGTCTCTGAGCCTGGCCGGTCCGGAATGGTACTTCAAGCACGAGGAGACCGAGGCGGTGGCGTCGCGGCTTAAGCAGTATGGGATTCAGATGTCGAGGGAACTCGGCTATATGGGGGCGGGACGCACAGCGTGAGCCCCGTCCTCGCCGTTGATACCGACGGCTGTTTTGCATACAATGCGGTGGTCCCCGAGGAGAACCTCTGCCCCTTGTTTCGACTGATGGTTCTGGACAACTCAGGAATTCCTGCTACCGTTCCCATTCCCTCACCCACACTTTTCATCATAGAGCCTGGTCTCGCTTGACCCCTGGCAGAGATGTCTGCTACCATTGATTTGGAAATGGTGCTCTGGAAATAGGCCGGATGAAGCCGGTGCCGTGGCCCGGCTTCGATTGCTACCTGGCATCATAATGAGGAGGGGAACCACTTGCTACCGGGCGAGACGGGATCTGGACTGGCGGAATGTGCGCTACCGCCCGCCGAGAAGCTCCTGTGGATGTACGACAAGATGCTGAAGAGCAGGTTTTTCGAGGAAAAGATAGCCGAGGCGTTCGCCGCCGGCAAGTTGCACGGGACTATGCACCTTTACACCGGAGAAGAGGCTTGCGCAGCCGGCGCTGTGGCCGCCCTGGAGCAAGCAGATTACATAACCTCGACACATCGCAATCACGGGCACGCGATAGCCAAGGGCGGCGACATCAATAAGATGATGGCCGAGATGTTCGGCAAGAAGACCGGCTCGTGCGGGGGCAAGGGCGGCTCGATGCACATAACCGATATCGCGGGGGGCAATATCGGTGGGAACGGTGTGGTCGCCGGCGGGGTCTCCATCGCGACCGGGGCGGCCCTGGCCCTCAAGATGCAGGGGCGTCCCCAGGTAGTACTATGTTTCTTCGGCGATGGCGCGCGGGCGGAGGGAGTCTTTCACGAATCCGTGAACATGGCCTCGCTATGGCGCCTCCCCCTGGTGCTGGTGTGTGAGAACAACCAGTACGCGGTATCCACGGCGCCCCACCGCTACTTGGCGCGGAACGACGCGGCCGCATTGGGGCGCGCTTACAACATCCCCGGGGAATCGGTCGACGGGAACGACGTTCTCGCCGTGTACGAACGGGTCAGTGAGGCCGTGGCCAGGGCCCGAGGTGGTGAGGGGCCTAGCTACGTCGAGTGCCAGACGTACAGGTGGAGGGGGCATTCGAAAAGCGATCAGAACAGGTACAGGACCCGCGAGGAGATAGATGCCTGGATACTCAAGGACCCCATACCGCGGTTCAGGAAGGTGCTGATCGAGAGCGGGATCATCAGCGAGGAACGAGCGGATGAGATAGAGGCCCAGGCGTTGGGCCTCATCGAGGAATCCATCAGGTTCGCGGAGCGGAGTCCCGATCCCCCGCTGGAGGACCTCGCTCGGGACGTATATTCGGGGCCCGCGATGCGTGGCCTGAACTCGAAAGAATCGAATGGGGGGGCGATCCCGTGCGCGAACTGACCGGGGCGGAAGCGGTCCGCGAGGCCTTGCGGGAGGAGCTCGCGCGCGACGAGAGAGTCTACCTCGTCGGGGAGGACATAGGGGTTTACGGCGGTTCGTTCGGGGTTGACGAGGGACTTATAGAAGAATTCGGCCCGGAGAGGGTGAGGGAGGCTCCCATTTCGGAGGCGGCCATCGTGGGCACGAGCGTGGGAGCGGCCCTTCTAGGTATGAGGCCGGTGGTGGAGATCATGTTCTCGGACTTCGTCGCACTCGCCATGGATCAGCTGGTGAACCAGGCTGCGAAGCTGAGGTACATGTCTGGGGGCCAGTTGAAGGTCCCCATGGTCGTCAGAACCCCCTGCGGCGCGGGCACAGGCGCGGCCGCGCAGCATTCGCAAAGCCTCGAGGCGTGGTACGCCCACGTGCCCGGATTGCTGGTGGCCATGCCGTCGACGCCGTACGACGCCAAGGGGCTGTTGAAGGCCGCCATCAGGGACGACAATCCCGTCGTTTTCCTGGAGCACAAGCTCCTTTATAAGGTGAAGGGCGAGGTACCGGAAGGGGAGTACACCATCCCATTCGGTGAGGCGGATATCAAGAGGGCGGGGACGGACGTCACCATCGTGGCAACGTCCATGATGGTCCACAACGCCCTGGAAGCGGCATCGGACTTAGAAGCCCGCGGTATCAGCGCGGAGGTCTTGGACCCACGCACGCTGGTGCCCCTGGACGAGCGGGCCATCCTCGAGTCGGTAGGCAGGACGGGTAGGCTGGTGATAGTCCACGAAGCCCCGGAGCGAGGTGGTTTCGGCGGAGAGATAGCCGCCGTGGTGGCGGGCAGTGACGCGTTCCACCGGTTGGAGGCGCCCATCAAGCGGGTTTGCGGGAGCAACACCCCCATCCCGTTCAACAAGATGCTTGAGAAACATGCCATGCCGACCAGGGAAGGGATTGTGCAGGGCGTATTGGAGGTCACCGGCTATTGAGCCTCGGGGGCAACGGACGCACTGGTTGACGTAACCAGCCTCGAACGTCGGGCCGTCGTGCCCGGGACCAGCCGACGGCCTCAGCGGGCCATCCCGTGAAGGAGGAGATCCAGGGTGGATTCCACGTCCCGCTCCCTGGAGCCGGTCGATCTGCCAGGTGACAGGACGTGGAGCGCGAGGAACGAGTGAAACGCCATGAAGATGAAGCAGGCCGCGACCCTCGTATCCACTGCCCTGAGTTCGCCGTCCTTTACGCCCTGGCGGACGATACCTTCGATCGAATCCAGGATGATGGATGCCCTTTGCTCCCACATCCACTTCTTCAAGTCTATGTTCACCGGTCCAGGGTCCTGCAACAGGAGGTATCTGACGCTGTTGTCCTCCCCGAGCAAGCGGGACTCGCTCTCGATGACCCGGCGTATCTTGTCCTTAGCGGATGATCCCGCGTCCACGTGATGTTGTGCGAACCGCCAGAACTTGAACAGGTGATACTTCACCGTCTGTTGGAACAGGTCGGTTTTTGTGTCGAAGTACTCGTAGATGGTCCCCTTGCCGACGCCAGCGAGTCCGGCGATCTCCTCGACTTTCGCCTCGTGGAATCCCTTTTCGCGAAACACCGAAAGAGCGGCGTCCAGGATCTGCTCCTGCTTATCGGGCATCGCCGCCCAAGTGTCGCCGTCCAGATCGCCGTGGAATGCGGTAGTGTCCGCCAATATCACCGCCCACCTTCTCTAGATCGATTCAGATCCCCCTCAAACATCGCCGGAGGATGCCGCCGTGGCGCCCGACTGCGCCGATTGTCCGCCTTCCTTCAGGAACTCGAATCTCGCCTTGGCCAACGCGTGATCGAATTGCGACTGTATGGCCTGGGCCTCTATCTGCCTCAGCATGGAATCGGCGGATGTTACCTCAAGGCTGGTACCCACACCCGCCTCGTACCTGAGTTGGGCCAGGCGAAGGCTTTCATTCGCTTGCTCCAGGGTCTTCTGCGTCAGGTGGTAGCGTTCGTCCGCTTCGAGCAGCGCCTCATAGCTGAGGCGTATCTCGAGCTCCGCAGCCTGCCTGGCGAGGTCGTACCCGAGAGCCGCTGACTCGACGTTTATTTCCGCCTGCCTCACCTTCCATACGTTGGGCGTGAAGAATTGCCTGGAAATGTCCCGGTAGCGTTCCGCGAGACGAACGGTCTCCGACGCGGACTTGACGTCGAGGCGCTTCTCCATCGCGGCTGAGACGATCCCATCGAGGTCCTCGACCGCGAGGCTCGTGTATGTGAACCCGGCGGAAAGCGACAGCTCGCGGCTCAACTCGTAACCGAGGAGCTGGTTCAGGCTCATCTTCGCCATTTTCAGCCCCTTGGACGCCGAGGCGAGGCTCACGCGCGCGCTGGATACGGCCACCTCGCCGGCAAGCACGTCCGTCTTCGCGACCATCCCGGCGTCAAACATCGCCCGCGCGGTCCTCAGTTGTTCCTCGGCCCTTTTAACCCCCGCCTGCTGCGCTTTCAGCATGGCGCCGGCCTTGAGCACGTTGTAGTAGGATTCCGTCACCGACAGGCGCAGAGACTTGCTCGTGAGGTCGTCACTCATTCCGGTCCGTTCCAGCGCGGACCTCGCGCTATCGGGGCTGTAGTACTTTGCGACAGCGAGCTCCCACGTGTTTACGTACTCCTCCCTGATCGATTTGGCGGTCTCAACGGCCTCGTCGGCGCTCAATTCCGCCTGCTTAACCGCGAGTTTGGATCTCGCGGCCACGGCGCTGCTCTCCAGCGCCCGGGCGTAGGCCTGGTCGAGGCTTAGGACCGTGGGTTCATCGGATGCCAGGACGCCCCCCGATGCCATGCATACCGCGATCAGCGCGGCGACCCCTACGCGCGCGATGATGCCTGCACGCGCCGCCGCGCCCTTCCAGTCGACCGCGCGCGCCCTACCTCCCGCCCATGCGCCCGGGCCTGCGGCTATCTTCCCCCCGCGGAGTCTCGGGTCAATGCTATTCGTGGCCATGCGCATCCCCTTCATTCAAATTACCTCCCGCCTAATTGCCTCCCGTTTCGCCGGTAGCCGGCAGATCCCGGCTGGCCGTAGCAGCCGGCCTCTTCCCATATACCTTCCGCGAAAGCCAATCGGAAAGCCTCTCAATTATCTCATACACCACCGGAATGACCACCAGTGTCAACACCGTTGAGGTAGCCAACCCGGCGGCGATGACTGTCGCCAGCGGGGCCTCCGTTTCGGCGCTCTCGCCGAGACCCAGGCATAGGGGGACCAGGCCCAATACAGTGGTGAGGCTCGTCATAAGGATCGGACGCAACCTCTTGGGTCCCGCCTTCAGCAACGCTTCCATCCTGGACATACCGTCGCGGCGCCTGAGGATGTTGACGTATTCGATGAGAACTATGCCGTTGTTCACCGCTATGCCGACCAGCATGATGAAGCCGGTGTACGATATCGTCGTGAGGGGCCGGCCCGTGAGGAACAGGCCCCAGACGGCGCCGACGGCCGACAGCGGGACAGTCAACATGATTACCAGGGGCTGCAGCAGGCTCTCGAACTGGGCTGCCAGCAGCATGTATATTATCAGCATCGCCAGCAGCAACGCCTGGCCTAGATCGGCGAACGACTCCGCCATCTCCTGACCCGCGCCCCCGAACTCCCATGAATAGCCTGGGGGCAGAGACGTCAAAGTCCCCAGTTTCAAGTGAATGTCCCTCACTACGCCCGCTAGGTCGCGCCCCGCGATGGCCCCGGTCACCCTGACGACGCGCGACTGATCCTCGCGGTTTATTACCGTCGGACCGACACTCAAGTCGATTCTCGCTATTTCCTCGAGCGTGACCCGTGCGCCGATGGGCGTGGGTATCTTGACATATCTCAACTCCGCCAGTTGTT
>JAHDPS010000301.1 GCA_018434225.1 Bacillota bacterium | reverse complement strand
GGGTTGCGGGACAAGGCGATGCTGGAGCTGCTCTACGCCACGGGAATTCGCGTTTCAGAACTCATTTCTCTGAATGCGGACGACATAAGTTTGGACATGGGGTACATAAGATGCACCGGCAAGGGATCGAAGGAGAGGATCGTTCCCGTGGGTTCAGTGGCGGTCAAGTGCGTGGCCGACTATTTGAACTCCGGCAGGGGACGGCTTGTCCCCGATCGCGACGAGCAGGCCTTGTTCGTGAACCACCACGGCAAGCGACTCACCAGGCAGGGGTTCTGGAAAATCGTCAAGCGCTACGCCCACGACGCCAGGATCAACAAGGAGATAACCCCCCACACCCTGCGCCATTCATTCGCGACCCATCTCCTGGAAAACGGAGCGGATCTCCGATCGGTCCAGGAGATGCTCGGGCATGCCGACATCTCCACAACCCAGATATACACGCACGTCACCAAAGGGCGGCTCAAGGAGGTATATGCCCGTACTCACCCAAGGGCTTGACGGATGATGAAACCTACCAGGGTAATAGCGATCGTGCTTGATAGCGTGGGCATCGGAGAGACCCCCGATGCCCGCTTGTATGGTGACGAGGGATCCAACACGATCTCCAACACCGCCGGTGCTGTAGGTGGCTTGAACCTGCCCAATATGGCGGGTCTCGGTCTCGACCGGATCCCCGGGGTCGAAGGGGTCAATCCAGCGGGCGCCGAGGACCGTCGCGCCGGTGCGTTCGGTCGGATGGCGCCGGCGTCTCCGGGCAAGGACACCATGGGCGGGCACTGGGAGATGATGGGCCTGATACTGAGCGAACCCTTCAGGACCTACCCTGAGGGCTTCCCCCGCGCCCTTATCGATAAGTTCGAACGTATGATAGGCAGGGGGACGATAGGCAACATCGCGGCCTCGGGGACTGAGATAATCGATAGGTTGGGGCCGGAGCACATGCGCACGGGCCGGCCGATCGTGTATACATCGGCGGACAGCGTATTTCAACTGGCGGCTCACGAGAACGTCATTCCTGTGGACGAGTTGCTCAGGATGTGCGCCGTCGCCAGGTCCATCCTCGTGGGAGAGCATAAAGTAGGGAGGGTCATCGCCAGGCCGTTCGTAGGCGCGCCCGGCGCGTTCAGGCGGACGGAGAGGCGGAAGGATTTCTCGCTGGAACCCCCGCGCGCGACAGTGATGGACGCGTTGAGCGATGCGGGCGTCCCGGTCACGGGTATCGGGAAAATATGGGACATTTTCAGCGGGAGGGGCGTTACGGAGTCGCACCACACGTCATCCAACTCCGAGGGCTGCCGGGTTCTGGAGGAACTGCTCCAGGCCGAAGTCGGCGGGTTCGTGTTCGCGAACCTCGTGGATTTCGACATGGTCTACGGTCACCGCAACGACCCGCGCGGTTATGCCCGCGCGCTGGAAGAATTCGACGTTTCTCTGGGGCTGATACTCGATCGCCTGAGGGATCGAGACCTTCTCCTCGTCACCGCC
>JAHDPS010000199.1 GCA_018434225.1 Bacillota bacterium | reverse complement strand
TGAACCCCGCCCTCGCGGGCACGCCGGACTCCTCTTCCAGCAGGGCGGCGTATGCGGCTATCTGGTAGCGGTGGTTCATCGACGGCCCGGCGTGTGTGTATTTGAAGTCCACCGGATACCAGCCGTAAGGAGTCTCGATCGCCATGTCGAGCCTCCCCGTCAACCCGAGGCGCCCCGACGTGATGCTCAGTCCGAAGTGACGGACGCCCCGCTCCAGGCCGTATCGCCGCAATGTGCGTCGCTGCTCCAATCCCTCGACGTCAACGTGCTGTTCCCTGCCGTGCTGCATCTTGAACGTGACCTTTCTCGGAACCGGGGCAACGTACGTGAAGTACAAAATCCTCGGGCAGTAAAGGAACTGCTTCACGTCCGTCACTTTCAGCGGCAGGAGCGGCACGACCGCCGGCCCAACGACAGCAGGCTCGGCCGCTCGTTCCACCCGCGTATGCTCCACACTCATACGAACTTGAACCTCTCCCTACCGAGCTCGAGCCTTCGACGATACCCCGGCGTCGACGCCTCGAACCTCAACCGCATGTCCTTGTCGCATAGTGGAAACACCTGCACGCACCCATCTTCCTCGCCGAGCAGCGAGCGGAGGCGCTGCGAGAGCTCTTCCCGCCTGTTGTGGTTGAGATCCCCCATGAACGCGCTCCATTGAATGCGTTGCAGGCCGTAATCCTTGCACGCATCGGCCATGCGACCCCTCACCCTGTCATTGGCGATATCGTAGATCACCAGCGTCTGCACGCAACAAATCCCCTCATGCAAATCCCCTCACGCAAATCCCCTCACGCAATTCCCGCCCACGATCCTCACCACGACCCCACGAACGGCCTGTATGCTCCCTCACCCCTGAGGAACGAGGCGAGGCGATGGGCCTGCGAATGAACGATGGACCGGAGCCGGTGTTTTTTGCCCTGGTATCGCTCGAGGGATTCCAGCCGCTCGAGCACCGCGTCGGCAACCGCCCTGCCGGCCTCGCGCGTGAGCATGCCATCTGCCATGTCCGGTGAAAAGCCGCGGGTCAGGATGGACACGACAGCACGATCGACGACCTGGTGCCTGAACTCCTCCATCAGGTCCAGGGTCAGGCTTGGCTTCCCCGGCCGGTCAACGTGCAAGTAGCCTCCAAAGCAGTTCAGCCCCGACAGCATGAGGGCGTCGTCGACCTGCGTCTGGAGTATTCCATAGCCGTAGTTGAGCATCGCGTTGACGGGATCGGCGGTTCCACGATGCTCACGTCCCGGGAACGCGATCCTTGGAGCGAGGATCGCCTGCACGCCCTCCCAGTACACGTTAGCGGCTCGCCCTTCTATGGACAGAAGCACGCCCCGAACCCCGTCGACCCTGTCTCCGCTGATGGCGTCGACCTCGGCGAGTATCTTCTCGACAGCCGCCGATTTCTCCATCAATGCCGTGTGCGCGTCGGCCGATTGGCGGCGGTGCTTGGCGAAATACCTCAGGACGGCGGCCGCGTTCTTGACTTTCCCGGTCACGAACGCGCGGGCCAGCGCGGCGCCGCGGTCATCGTCATAGGCGCGCATCTGCTCGCGGATGGTGGCGACCGTTGCCGAGAGGTTCGACGGGACAATGCTCCCGTAGGGCTTGCCCGTCGAGGTCACGAGGTTGATGATCACGCCCCGCTCCATGCACTCCCGTATCGCATCCGTGGACAGGGTCACCCCCTTGGACGCGATCATCATCTGCTCGATATCGTCGAACGGGACCTCCGTGGGCTGCTCATCTCTTATCCTGACGACAAGCCGCTCGCTCGTTTTTCCGATGAACGCCCCGTATGAATCTACAACCAGCTGCAACGGTTTCTCCACCTCCGGCGTCGTCTTATGGATACTACTGGTATGATTACCACCGGGCCCGCGAATATGCAGGGTTATCCAGAGGTATACTGCAGGACAGGCCCCCGTCCGAAACGAATCCTGAGACCAGCGATTAGTGATCTCGTGCACACTGCGCGGCTCGCGGCATAGAGGAGCACCTCGCCGCGAGCACCGCGCCGACGTCGATCGAAGACCACACACGGGCAGGTGAATCTCGCGGGTGAGCCAGGTGAGTTCGGAACAGCAGGCGTCTGCCGGCCAGGCCGATCGGAAGGGCCCGAATGACCAGGTGATAGACTTCCTCTCGGGCAAGTATCCCGAGGCCGTTGTGCGCGCCGCGAGGGACATGGCCGACCTGGCGAGCTTCGCCCACTCCGTCAGCGATAACGGGCAGAACCCCGGGAAGCTCATAGACGCCGTGAAGATGCTCATCCTCATCCAGGACGAGGAGTACGCCACGGGCTCGGGGGTCGGGGGCCACCTCGGCCTGCTCAACCGGTTCGTCGAGCGGTGGGGATGCCAGCCAAAGGCAGATCCCGTCGGATTCATGAACACCGCACACCGCCTCAGCTTCATCGAGCGCGACGTAACGATCAGGCTAACTACAAAGGGCAGCCGCCTCCTGGGTTCGCTTCACAGGATCCTGCAGGACTGGTACGCATTCCACAAGATGGGCGCCATGGAGCAGCTCCTCCACCAGAGCCAGCGCGAGATGGAGTTCATGGACGCCTACGAGGCGCACGGCTACGAGGCCGGTTCGCTGCCGCGCGCGTTGAGTTTCCTGGAGAAGGGATATCGGGACCTGGCCGCCAGGCTCCACGACTACATAGTGGAGGGTATGGCGATCGAGCAGATACAGTCGGTGCTGGATCGCTACAACCTGCTGGAGGGCGCCATCGCGGGCAAGCGCAACGAGGGGTTCGAGCCCGGATTGCCCATCGTCGAGCGGGTCGAAAAGGCGAAGTCCGGCGCGCTCCAGGCGGTCTTCGACGCCATGACCGGAGTGCTCGCGCACTCCACCGGCCGCGCGATGTCGGAGATGAACCTGATAAGCAAGCACCGGTTCTATTCGTGGCTGCACGATGTCTTCAACACAGACCGGCTCCTGGACCTGGCATCGGAGGCGGGCGACCTGGTACTGCCAGTCTACCTCCCGGCGTATCCGAGCTCGGCGCAGCTCGAGGAGTTCGTCGAAGAGTTCCTCCAGCACCAGATGGTCGATGGTGACGATCTGCTGCCCGATGAGGAAGAGACGTGTTCCGAGGAGGGCGACATCGGGGACGTCAAGGAGGAATTCGAGGAGGACTTCGCCCCGTATGTGGACTACGTGCTCGCGGCCGTTGAGTCGCAGGAAGCGGTCGCCGAACCGAACCTGATCTCGGAGCGCAGGACGTGGGGCGAGGCCATGATGACCGCGGCGGCCGCCGGCGAGGCGGTCACTAAGGCCCTTGTGGATGGCGCCTACGTGCCCGGGACGTTCGAGGAGCCTCGGTACGAGATGAACGGGCATCTGCTGCTATCGTCGAAACGCACCGCGAAGCGCAGGGCGAAGCATGGCAGGCGCGCCCGCGACGAGAAGGACGAAGAACATGAGCGATCTGTATAATACCAGATACGACCTGGCCATCAGGGCGATACTGTGCGGGACAGGCAGCGGGAACCCGCTGACCAGGGTCATGATCGAGCGCCTCATCAGGGACGACGACCTGTCGGGCTTCTTCGCGTACGCGGATTCATCGACGATAGGCCGCTGGTTCCGCATCCTGACGGACGGGCGACTCGTGACCCTCGGGATCGCGTCGCGCGCGCTTTTCGCAAGGGAATCCCCGGTCTCCAACGCCGCTCTAGCGGTGTTTCTTTTCATACTCAAGTGGAACCAGGACAATTCTGTGCCCGTTCCCAAGACGACCATCGTCGAGCAGTTCGTATCGGCCGAAAGAAGTGCCGCCAGGACGGTGACCCGATCCCTGAACGAACTCAAGAGGCTGTTCTGGATAGAGGAAACCCGCCTGGAAGGCGGAGCCACGAGGTATGTGCCCACTCCCATAGGCGTACAATCACTGGGTCCGAAATACCTGCAGAAGGTGATAGCGGCGTCGCAGGGCCGCGAATTCAAGCAGGGCGAGGTCAAGGCATTCTTTCAGGTGACGGGTTCGAGGTCTAAGCGGGACGTGCAGCGAGATTCCGCCGCACCACTCACCCTATTCGATTACGCCGACTCCGACCCCAGATACGAGCGCGCGCTGAGGCGCGTCATCGTAGGTACCACTGTGGGTAGACCGCCGACGATCGCGTCGATCGTGAAGATGCTGGGAGAGGGTTCGCTGGATGGACTTTATTCATACTGTGCGGGGACGGGTCTCGATCGATTTCTCAGGCTTGCCGAATCTGGGAAACACCTGGTTGCGGTAGTCGAGGCCTCCAAGGTGTTCCAGTCTGGGCAAGCCCCCCTCAGTGCGAAGGCCGTGGCCGTTGGGCTTCTGGCCTGGTATCTGGAAAAGAATCTCAATCGCCCACTCACTCGCGGCGACCTTCTGCCACTGATGGTGGATAGAGCCAAACATCCGCGCATGGCGCTTTCCCGAATACTCACGACGCTCGAAAAGAAGGGATGGCTCTCGCGAAACGAGGGCTCCGGCAAGTTCAGGATGACGCCCGCGGGCAAGAAGTGCCTCGCCCTGGCGCTCACGCTGCGGCCTGGCCCAGATGTGGGGGACGCGCTCGACGAATTCGTGGAGTCACACTTCGCGGAGGTCGCGGTGTGCGCCGCGGTGGACCGGGAGGGTACGGAGGGCGAGCCCGAAGAACGGGATGACACAGACCGGATGGAGGCGTCCGCGGATGATACCGATTGAACTCAAACTGAAAGGGGTCCGGGCGTTCGGCAACCATACGGTCGTCCTGGGCGGACCCGACGTGCTCGAGGTCGTCATGTTCGGCGCGAACGGCTCTGGGAAAAGCACCATCGCCAGGATGATCCAGGCCCTGATGGGCGATCCGCCGGATGACCTTTACCAGGGTTACCTGGATGAGCGCGACGCGAGGGTGAACCGGCGCGCCGCCGCGGAACTGACGATCCTCAACCCCAAGGGCGACATCTGGAACCCCGACTGGCCGGAGACCGTGGTGCTAGGACTCGAATTCGGATACGACAACAATAGGCCGTTTTCCAAGTACTACACGGTGGCGGACGGGCGGAGGCTTAACTACAGGACGCACGAGGAGTACGCCGACATCTTCCGCCGCACGTATAGCATAAAGCCGGACGACAGGTTCATGTTCATCCAGCAGGGTGAAAGCGCAGCGCTGGTCCAGATGAAGCCAAGGTCCCGCTACGAGACTATGAAGCAGTTCCTCGGCCTCGAAGACCTGGAGCAGCGATGGCAGGAGACCCTCGACGCCAGGAACCGCGCTTTCGAGGAGCTACGAAACGCTCAGAACCAGCGAGATGTCCTCCAGGACGGGCTCAAGCGCAAGGAGATCGCCTGGAAGAACCTCGTCGAATTCCGGCGACTATCACAGGAGCTGGCCGAAATCCAGCGGGCGATGGCCCAGGACGACCTCGTCAGGCACGTAGTCCACCTGGACAGGGTCGTAGCCGATGAGAAAGCCCTCGTTGACACGCTTGGGCAAGAGACGACTAGGCGTTCCACTCTGGAAACCAATCTGCAAACGTACGCCGATGAGACTGCCAGGCTGAAGGGCGAATCGTCGAGGGCGACCGCCTCGCTCGAACAGGTTCGCGAGACCCACCGCGCCGCCAACGAGGAGCGCCAGCGCTGGCGTCGCGAGGTAGATGACCTCGCCCGCCAGGTGGAGTCGATCGAGAGGGTGCTTGCCGAGGGGTTGTCCGGCGAAGAGCTGGAGGCGCGTATCGCAGAACTGGAGAAGAAGATCGGGGATCTGGACGAGGCGATGGCTCTCAGCCGCGACCGGGAAGAGGCCCTGGAAACCGCGCTGCGCTCGCGCCAGGCCGAAGTTGCCTCGCTGCGCAGCGAGGTCGAGCGGATGAAGCGCGAGTTCCACGAGGCCGAGCGGACCCTCCTCCGGTGCGGCGATCCGGCCGATCTCGAGAGGGCGCTGGACGATCTGGCCGCCCGGCTGAAAGGTGCGCGCGAAGCCGCCGTGCTCGCGGCGGAGAAGGCGCGCCGGGCCGGTGAACTCGTCGATTTGCTGGAAGAAAACCGCACGGCCACGCCCCCCGCCGCGATCGCCGCCGCATCGCGCTATCGCGACGAAGGCATGGCGGCGGCCGTGCTCTGCGAGTGCGTAACTCCTCCGGAAGACGTGTCCATCGACGAAAGAAGATCCATAGAGGGCGCCCTGGGGGATCTGCGCTGGGCCGTGCTCGTTGAAGACGGCCGCATACTCGTCGATTACGAGGAGTACACCATAGCCGACTTCCCCGGCGCCGCCTCCATTCTCGGCGCAGGCGCAGCAAGAACCGCTGCGCCCCGCCGCACATTGCTGCAATGTGTCGAGGCGACCGCCGAGATCCCGTCCTCCATATCGACCCTGCTCCATCGCGTGCTCGGATCCGTAGTGATGGCGGCGGACCACGTGGACGCCCAGACACTCGCCTTTCAGGGGTTCATCGCATATACTCCAGACGGTTACAGGTACGATACGTTCGGCCGCAGACATTCCGTTCCGTCTGAACTCTGCCTCGGCCCCCGGGCGTACGAGATGGCGCTCGAGAAGGCCGGGGAGGCGCTGGGCCTTGCCGAACGAGACGCACAGGAGAAGGCCGGCGATCTGAAGCGGGCTGAAGACGAGGCGCGGAGGGTGGAATCGGCCCTCAAGTCCGCGGTCGAGGCGGCGGAATCCTCTACCCGATTGAAGGGTGCCATTCCGGATGCAATCGCCCGGCTTGAAGGCATATCCGCGGAGGCCGAAAGCCTATCCGCGGAGTTACGAGTCATCCGGCGGAGAATCACCGCCGATGAGGTATCCAAGGCGGTTACCCTCAAGGACCTCGATGCGGTCAGAGAGAGCTACGACAGGTGGAGGAAGTCGGCGGATCTGCCGTCTTTGAAGCGGCGCCTGTCGGACGCGAGAGAAGCGGAAGGGGCCGCGCGGAAGGCAGCCGACGCCGCGCTGGAAGAGGTCAGGAGCCTGGAGGATGCCATCGCCGCGGCGACGCGGGAGATCGACAACCTGGATAGGTCCACGGAGCTCGGGCGCGCGCGACTGGGCGACGTCCTCGACCGCCTCAACGAGCTCGAAGCGCGCCTCGCCGAAAAGAGGCTTTCGCTGAGGGACCTCCAGGCACGGACGGGCGGTGTGTTGGACGAATGGCGCCGCGCCTTTGAACGCGCGGATACCGGTGAGGACGAGGCCGTCGCGCAGGCTAGATCGGCCGCGGCGGACGCTCCGCTCGCCTCAGACGAACAGCGTGGCGCGTGGCACAGGCGGCAGGCCGAGATCTCGCCGACCGTCGACTCCCTGAAGCCGGATGTCATCCCCACAGCCGAGGAGGACTACGCATCCGCTAAGGAGCAGTTCGATAGGGCGCAGGACGAGCTCGATCGGGTGCAGGCGGCGTACGACGACGCGGCCTCAAAGGAAAGCGCCGCCCAGGAGAACTTCAAGAAGGTCATGCTGGACACATTCGCGCGGATATCGTCCAGGTTCTCGCGCTACATGGAGAAGTTCGGTTGGACGGGTTTCCTGCAGGTGGAGCCGGTGCAGGGCACCCAGTTCGAGCTGCATATATACGTATCCGTCTACCAGGGCGTCGAACCGCGGCCTCTGCTGCGAAACAGGTCCGGGGGTGAAACGAGCGCAATCGCGGCGCTGCTCACGCTCGCCATGGTCAGGGAGTACAAGAGGCCTTTCTACGTATTCGACGAGATCGACCAGTCCCTCGACCCGGCCAACGTGCTCAAGATCGCTTCTCTGCTGCGCGAGGAGCTCGACCGGAAGTATATCATCATTTCGCACAGGTTAAACAAGGCCCATCTGGAGCGGGGCCAGTTCGGAATCGGGGTATATCGCTCGCAGGAAGAAGGTTCGAGGACCCGAGTATACCGGAAGAAGGAATGGCCCGTTGCCAGCGCGTGAACCCCTCTTCACACATACGGATTCGCAGGGGGACCTGGAGGTAACCACGGTCTACGTCCCGTCGCGGCACGGCGCTCGCCCCTCGCGACGGGTTACTAGAAGTGCGGCGGCGGGGGACGCAGTACCGGCCGCAGTGATCGTTCCGGAGGACTCCGCGCGTCAGGTGCTTCTGCTTCTCCATCGCGCGAGGGCTAAAGGAGTGCAGCGCGTCTCGGAGCCGGCCCTGCGCAAGACCATTTCGAGCGCGGCGACCGGGGCAACAACAGCCGGGACACCGGCGGCTGGAAGGCCTGGGACGCTTGCCATCATAGACTCCCTCATCGCTAAGGGAGTACTCGAGCGCCACGAGAACCTGGACCGCCAGGGAAACGTGAGGAACTCCTTCCTGATGGTGACGCCAGGCGGCGACGACATCCTCGAATCGCTCTTCGGCCCGATCGTCCGCGATTCGTTGGCGGAACTCGCGCAACGCCTCGAGGAGCACCTGCGGGCATGCCGGCGCCCCGAGATAGCGGCCCTGCTCGCAAGGCAAGCGGAACTCATTCGCTCGGGCCGCGTCCCAGCCCTGGAACTAGGAGACGGCGGTTCGATCGTCTTCGCGCCCAGGCAGGACAACTCGTCCTATGCCAAGATCGTCGACTTCTTCGGATTCATCGGGAGCCGCCCTCCGGGCGAAGTCCTGGACTACAAGGAGATATCCGGCAGGCTGTTCGCTGGGGAGAAGGACTCGGTCAAGTACCTCGAAGGGCTCCGGCCCAGGATCGCCGCCGTGGCGGAATCGGAGATCGGCCTCTCGCTTGAGGATCTGGGGGTGGCCGGCACCCACCTGCTCTACTGGGTGCCCTATCACGGTGACCTCAGGCCGGACGGCGCCGTCATCTGGGGCGAAGCACCCGCGATATCGACCAGGGACATCCGCCGCGTGAGGCGCTTCGCGACTACCGCCACAATCCTGGTGCTCGTAGAGAACCGCGCCGCCCTGGACTATCTCGCCGGATCCGGCGTCGGCGCCGGCGGGTGGCTGGTCATCTGCACCGACGGCATGCCCAAGCTGGGTATGTATGAGATGCTGAATCGCGTCGAGCACCTGGAGTCAATGACGATCCTCACCTGGACCGACTGGGACATCGGCGGCTTGAAGATAACCGAGAACCTGCTGGCGCATCTGCCCGCCGGCGTGACGTCAGTTGTGCCCCACCCCATGCTGCAGGGGCGGAAGGTCGAGGTTCCCGGGTCCTACATGGCCCACAGGGACTCGAGGGTACGGGTGTTGGCCGAGGGTATCTCGCGGTACGGCGAAGTCTATCAGGAAGAGTCGCTTTCGCTTCTGGCTAACGGCCACGGGTTTCTCAGTACTCCCACCCACCAGTGAATGCCCCTTGTCAGGCGCACCAATTGAAACCGCCGCTTTATGTATTTGACACACCGGAGCATGTCGTCTAAAATAAAATCATATTTTAGAAAAGACATGTATGCTCCGCTATCATCGTTTCGGAAGTGAGGGGCTGACAATGTATATCAAGAGAGCGATTGAAGACTCCATTATACAAATATCAAATACTTTCCCTGTTTTGCTTTTGACGGGGCCGAGGCAGGTCGGCAAGACGACTCTCCTGCAACATCTTTCAGGGCAGAATAGAACCTATATTACACTGGATGATCCAGATGTGCGCTTTCTCGCCAAGAATGATCCCGCTTTATTTATGCAGAGATATA